>CAYLZU010000288.1:0-4624 GCA_964388005.1 uncultured Burkholderiaceae bacterium | reverse complement strand
GATCAACCGCGACAAGGTCGACGTCGTCGTCGGCACCGTGCACTCGGGCGTGGCGATGGCGATGGCCAAGGTGGCGCGCGACTCGAACACGCTGCTCATCGTCCCCAACGCCGGGGCCGACGCCATCACCGGCCCGTTCTGCGCTCCGAACATCTTCCGCAGCTCGTTCTCCAACTGGCAGTCCGCCTACGCGATGGGCGTGGAGATGGCCAAGCGCGGCCACAAGCGCGCGGTGTCGATCACCTGGAAGTACGCCGCCGGCGACGAGATGGCGGCGGCGTTCAAGGAAGGCTTCACCAAGGGCGGCGGCCAGGTGCAGAAGGAGCTGAACGTGCCGTTCCCGAACGTCGAGTTCCAGGCGCTGCTGACCGACATCGCCGCCACCAAGCCCGATGCGGTGTTCGCCTTCTTCGCCGGCGGCGGCGCGGTGAAGTTCGTCCGCGACTACGCGGCGGCAGGGCTGAACAAGACGATTCCGCTGTATGGCGCCGGCTTCCTCACCGACGGCACGCTGGAGGCGCAGGGCGAGGCGGCGCAGGGCATCTACACGACCCTGCATTACGCCGACAGCCTGAACACGCCGCGCGACGACGCCTTCCGCCTCGCCTACGTCAAGGCCTACAAGTTGCAGCCGGACGTGTACGCGGTGCAGGGCTACGACGCGGCGCAGATGCTCGCCATCGGCCTCGCCGCGGTCAAGGGCGATCTGTCGAAGCGCGCCGACTTCGCCGCCGCGATCGAGAAGGCAACCATCGACAGCCCGCGCGGCCCGTTCAGGCTGTCGAAGGCGCACAACCCGGTGCAGGACATCTACCTGCGCAAGGTGGTCGGCAAGCAGAACAAGGTCGAGGGCATTGCCATCAAGGCGCTCGCCGACCCGGCGCGCGGCTGCAAGATGTAGCTCCGCATCCCTCGCCGCCAGCACGGACGCGGGTCATTTCGCAGGTGTCATCCCCGCCCCCGATCGGAGTCGAGGGCAGGCTCCAGCGGGGATCCAGCGTCGTTCCGTCTCACGACACTGGGTTCCCGCTTGCGCGGGAACGACACCCCACCGGCGGCGCTTGGGACCTCCTGCGGACGTCTTCCGACCGATGGACCTCGCCACCTTCCTGATCCAGTGCCTGAACGCCGTCCAGTACGGGCTGCTGCTGTTTCTGGTCGCCAGCGGCCTGACCCTGATCTTCGGCATCATGGGCGTGATCAATCTCGCCCACGGCAGCTTCTACATGATCGGCGCCTACATGGCCTACGGCCTGGCGCCGTGGGTCGAGAGCTCGATCGGCGGCGGGTTCTTCACCACCCTGGCGGCCGGCATCGTGCTGTCGGTGCTGCTCGGCTACCTGCTGGAGTGGCTGTTCTTCAGCTATCTCTACGAGCGCGAGCACCTGCAGCAGGTGCTGATGACCTACGGCCTGATCCTGGTGTTCGAGGAGCTGCGCAGCATCCTGGTCGGCAACGACGTGCACGGCGTGCCGGTGCCGCCGGCGCTTGCCGGCGCCGTGCCGCTGTCGGACGTGATGACCTATCCCGTCTACCGCCTGTTCATCTCGGCGGTGTGCATCCTGGTCGCGGTCGGCATGTGGCTGGTGATCACCCGCACGCGGCTGGGCATGCGCGTGCGCGCCGGCGCCAGCAACCGCGAGATGGTGCGGGCGATGGGCATCGACATCCGTCTGCTGTACCGGATCGTGTTCGCCGCCGGCCTGGCGCTGGCAGTGCTCGCCGGCATGATCGCGGCGCCGATCAGCTCCGTGTACCCGGGCATGGGCGGCCAGGTGCTGATCATCTGCTTCGTGGTGGTGGTGATCGGCGGTATCGGCTCGATCCGCGGCGCGCTGGTGGCGGCGCTGCTGGTCGGCATCGTCGACACCTTCGGCAAGGTGCTGTTTCCGGCCGCCGCCGGGCTGCTCGTCTACCTGCTGATGGCGGCGGTCCTGCTGTGGAAGCCCGAGGGGCTGTTCCGCGCCAACTGACGCCAAGCGGATGTCGACCGCAGCCACGCCCGTCGCCCGGCTTGCCGATGCCTCGGCCTGGCTGCGCGCGGCGCCGCTCGTCGCGGCGCTGATCCTGCTGGCGGTGTTTCCCGCCTTCGGCGCCAAGTTCTACCTCGACCTGGCGGTCAAGATCATGATCCTGGCGATCTTCGCCATGAGCCTAGAACTGCTGGTCGGGCAGACCGGGCTGGTGAGCTTCGGCCACGCCGCCTTCTTCGGCATCGCCGCCTATGTGGCGGCGCTGCTGGCGCCGTCGAACGGGCCGGCATCGCTGTGGCTGGTGCTGCCGGCGTCCATCGGCGCCGCCGCCGCCTACGCCGTCGCCGTCGGCAGCCTGTCGCTGCGCACCCGCGGCGTGTACTTCATCATGATCACGCTCGCCTTCGCGCAGATGGCCTACTACGTCTTCCACGACACGCCGCTCGGCGGCGGCAGCGACGGCAAGTACATCTACTTCCGCCCCGAGGCCTCGATCGGCGGCTGGCAGCCGTTCGATCTCGACTCCGGCCACACCTTCTACTACACCGTGCTCGTGTGCCTGGTGGCCAGTTTCGGCGGCCTGGCGATGATGCTGCGCAGCCGCTTCGGCCACGCGCTGGCCGGCATCCGCGTCAACGAGCAGCGGATGCGCGCGGCGGGGTTCCCCACCTACGTCTACAAGCTGGCGGCTTTCGTGATCGCGGCGGCTTTCGCCGGCCTGGCCGGCCTGCTGCATGCGCTGAAGGACGGCTACGTCAACCCGGAGATGCTGTCGTGGCACCAGTCGGGCGCGGTGCTGCTGATGGTGATCCTCGGCGGCATCGGCCATCTGCGCGGCGCCATCCTCGGCGCCTTTGCGTTCACCATGCTGCAGGAGCTGTTCCAGTGGCAGGCGATCTTCGGCCAGTTCGCCCGGCACTGGCAGCTGACGCTCGGGCTCACCATCATCGTCTTCGTCGCCGCGGCGCCGCGCGGGCTGATCGGTCTCGCCGACCGGCTGGCGAGGAGGCGCCGATGAGCGCCGCGCGGCCGCTCCGACGGCGACCGCGCTCGCTCGCGGCAGGAGCGTGGACATGAGCTCGCGCCTGCGGCCGAGCGGATGCCCCGCCGCGACGCGGCCGTGCGATGCGCGGAGCGCGACGGGGGCACGATGACGGCCGTGAACACGCTGCTCGCGGCGCGCGCCGTGTCGCGCCACTTCGGCGGCCTGCGCGCGGTCGACGAGGTCTCGCTCGAACTCGAACGCGGCTCGCTGCACGCGCTGATCGGCACCAACGGCGCCGGCAAGTCGACCCTGATCAACGTCCTGTCGGGCGAACTCGCCGCCAGCGGCGGCACGGTCGAACTGCTCGGGCAGGACGTCACCCGCTGGAGCCAGCCGCGCCGCGCCCGCGCCGGGCTGGGCAGGAGCTACCAGCGCAGCACCCTGTTTCCGAGCTTCACCGTGCGCGAGAACTGCCGCCTCGCGGCGCAGGCGCACCATCCGCGCGCCTGGGACTGGCTCACCCCGGCGACGCGCTGCCGCCGCAGCCTCGATGCGGCGCAGGCGGCGATCGAGCGGGTCGGACTCGGCGCCGTCGCCGAACGGACCGTCACCGCGCTGTCGCACGGCGAGCGGCGCCAGCTCGAGATCGCCGTCTGCCTGGCGACCAGTCCCCAGGTGCTGCTGCTCGACGAGCCGCTCGCCGGCATGGGCGCCGAGGAGAGCGTGCGCATGCTCGAGCTGCTGCGCGAACTGAAGCCGGGCCACGGGATCCTGCTGGTCGAGCACGACATGGACGCGGTGTTCAAGGTCGCCGACCGGATCACGGTGATGGTCAACGGCCGCGTGATCGCCAGCGACCGGCTCGGCCGCAACGGCATGGGCAAGACGACGCTGATCCGCACGCTGCTCGGCCTGGTGCCGGCGAGCCGCGGCCGCGTCTTCGTCCGCGGCATCGACATGACGCAGCAGCCGACCGAGCGGCTGGTCCGGCACGGCATCGGCTACGTGCCCGAAGGCCGCGGCATCTTCCCCAACCTGTCGGTGCGCGAGAACCTGGTGATGGGCGCGCGCCCGGGCCGCAACGGCCGCGCCGACTGGACGCTCGAGCGCGTGCTCGACACCTTTCCGCGCCTGGCCGAGCGCATCGACCACGGCGGCAACCAGCTCTCCGGCGGCGAGCAGCAGATGCTCGCCATCGGCCGGGCGCTGATGACCAACCCGGACCTGATCATCCTCGACGAGGCCACCGAGGGCCTGGCGCCGCTGGTCGTCGCCGAGATCTGGCGCATCATCGGCCTGATCCGCGCCACCGGCATCGCCTCGCTGGTCGTCGACCGCAACTACCGCGCCGTGCTGGCGCACTGCGACCGCGGCGTGGTGCTGGAAAAGGGGCGCGTGGTGCTGGAAGACTCGTCGCCCGGACTGCTCGCGAACGAGCAGCGGCTGCTCGGGCACCTGGGCGTCTGACGCCCCGGCGCCGGCGGCACGGACGCGGCGCCGATCGCCGTCAGCGGCCGGTGATGCGGCCGGGGTGCGTGTAGATGCTGAAGCTGGCGCCGCGGGCGAACCCGACCAGCGTCAGGCCGCAGCCTGCGGCGACGCGAACGGCGAACGCGGTCGGCGCCGACACCGCCGCCAGCACCGCGATGCCGGCGGTGGCGCTCTT
>CAYLZU010000287.1:0-4626 GCA_964388005.1 uncultured Burkholderiaceae bacterium | reverse complement strand
GTTCGCGCGGCGGTTCATGCGCGAGGCGAAAGCCCTGGCGTCGCTCGACCATCCCCAACCGAGGCCGGTGAACCGATGAGTGCCGCTGCGCACGCCCTCTCCCGGCCCGGCGCCCCCTCGCTCGTCTTCATCGTGCATGGCTGGGGCGGCGGCGTGCGGCGCCACGTCGACGATCTGGCGGCGCTGGTCGCGGCGCGGGTCAACGTCCTGTTCATCGAGCCCGCCGCCGGAAAGACGGTCCGCCTGCGCGGACGAGAAAGCGGCGAGAGGCTGTACTTCGAGCTGCCGGCCGATCTGGAGCTCCTCGCCCGCGTCCTGCGCGCCGTCGGCGCGCTGCGGCTGCACTTCCATCACCTGCAGGGGCTGCCGCGGTCGATCCTCGATCTGCCCGCGGCCAGCGGGCTGCCGTACGACGTCACCCTGCACGACTATCTCGCCATCTGCCCGCAGTACCAGCTCGTCACCGCCGCCGGCCGCTACTGCGGCGAGCCCGATGCCGACGGCTGCGCCGCCTGCCTTGCCGGACGGCCACCGCAGTGGCCGCTCGACATCGGCGGCTGGCGTGCAGCGTTTGCCGGCCTGCTGCGGGAAGCCGACCGGGTGATCGCTCCGTCGCAGGACGTCGCCGCGCGGACCGCTCGCTACATCGGTGGCCTGGACTGCGCCGTGTGGCGCCACCCGGAGCCTTCGCTGTCGGTGCCTCCGCTCACGCGGGTCGCCACCCTCGGCATGCTGTCGCGGGAAAAGGGCTTCGACCATGTGCTTGCCTGCGCGTGGGACGCGCAGGTCCGCAATCTGCCGCTGGCATTCCGGGTCCTGGGTTCGACCGCCGCGCCGCTGCCGCCGCTGCCGCTAGCGCGGCTGTCGATGAGCGGCGAGTATCGCGAGGGGGAGCTGGCGGCGCTGATCGCCGCCGAGCGACCCGACGTGCTGTGGTTCCCGGTGCAGTGGCCGGAGACATACACCTACACCCTGTCGGCAGCGTTGGCGTCCGGCGTTCCGATCGTGGCGTCGCAGTTCGGCGCCTTGACCGAGCGGCTCGCCGGTCACGGCGACATTCGGCTGCTGCCCTGGGATGCGACCGCCGAACAGTGGAATCAGGCCTTCCTGGCCCTGGCGCCGCCGCGTCCCGGCGCTGGTGCGGTCGAGGTCGGCACGGCGCCGGAGCAGTACCTCGAGCGCTACCTCGAACCGGTCTGGCGGACAGTGCCGTCGGCCGCTCCTGCCTGGCCCCCGCTGCAGCCGAGGCATCTGCGGCCGCCGGTGGCGGATCGGGCGCCGGACATGCCGCTCGCCGAACTTGCCGTCGCCGGCGCCCTCTGCGGCCGCGCCGAGGCGAAGGCGGTGCTGATCAGCCGCTCGGCGCAGGCCGATGCGGACCTCGCTTCGCTCGCTGCCGCGCTGGCGACGACGCAGGCGCGCGCGGCGGAGACCGAGCAGCAGGTCGGCGACGCCCGCGACGAGCTCGGCCGGGCGCAGGAGCACGCGGCGGAGTTGCAGCGTCGAAACGCCGAACTCGACCGGGCGCTCGCCCTGGCGCGCGCCGACATGGCGCAGGCCAGGACGCGTAACGACGAATTGGTCTGGCGCATGGAGCTCGCCAGAACGGCGCTGTCGCAGGCCGAAGGCGAAGCCGCCGAGGCGCGGGCGAGGGCGGGAGAACTCGAGCGGCGCGCGTTGGCCCTGGAATGCGCCGTCGCGCAGGCCGAACGCGACGCCGCCGGCGCCCGCGCCCGCGTGTCCGAGATCGAGGGCTCCAGGAGCTGGCGCTTCACGGCACCGATGCGCTGGGTCGGCAGCCGCGCGCGGCTGCTGCGGTCGCGGACCCTTGCCGGCGTGCACGGGCTGCGCCAGGTGCCGCGACGAACGGCGATCGCGATGACGATCCTGCGCGATGAAGGCCCGCGCGCGCTGGCGTCCCGCATCGAGCGCAAACTCTCCGGCGGCGCTCGCTTCCGTCCGGCAGCGCAGCCGGTCTACACGCCGGCCACGGCGATCTCGCCGCTCGCCTTCCCCAGGGTCGAGGCGCCGCGGGTGTCGATCGTCGTCCCCATGTACGGCAAGGCCCAGCTCACCTACACCTGCCTGGCGAGCCTGGCCCGCGACACGCCGCTCGGCCTCTGCGAGGTCATCGTCGTCGACGATGCGTCGCCGGAGCCGGCGGCCGAATCGCTGGCGGTCGTCGATGGGGTGCGGTTCGAGCGCAATGCCGAGAACCTCGGTTTCATCGGCAGCTGCAACCGCGGCGCCGAGATCGCGCGCGGCGAATACGTCGTCTTCCTCAACAACGACACTGTCGTCACCGGCGGCTGGCTCGAAGCGATGCTGGCGGTGTTCGAGCGCCACGCCGACGCCGGCCTGGTCGGCGCCCGTCTGGTCTACCCCGACGGCAGGCTGCAGGAGGCCGGTGGCATCGTCTGGCGCGACGGCTCGGCGTGGAACGTCGGCCGCAACGACGATCCCGACCGGCCCGAATACACCTATCTGCGCCAGGCCGACTACTGCTCCGGCGCCTGCCTGATGATTCCGGCGGCGCTGTTTCGCGACCTGGGCGGCTTCGACCGCCGCTATGCGCCCGCCTACTACGAGGACACCGACCTCGCCTTCGCTGTCCGCGCTGCCGGCCGCAGGGTGTACTACCAGCCGGCGGCGAAGGTGGTGCACTTCGAGGGCCAGACCTCGGGCACCGACGAATCGTCGGGCATCAAGCGGCACCAGGAGATCAACCGCCACGCATTCCAGGCCAAGTGGAACCATGTCCTGGCCGCGCACCGCAACAATGGCATCCATCCGGAACTGGAGCGCGACCGCTGGGCGGCGCGGCGGGTGCTGGTGATCGAGGCCTGCATGCTGACGCCGGACCAGGATTCCGGCTCCGTGCGCACGCAGGCGATGCTCGAGATCGCCATCGAGATGGGCTCGAAGGTGACCTTCGTCGCCGACAACCTCGAGCATCGGCAGCCGTACGTGGCCGAACTGCAGCAGCGCGGCGTCGAGGTGCTGTTCGCGCCCTACGTGACGTCGATCGCCGGGCTGCTCGAAGCGCGCGGCGCCGAGTTCGACGTGGTGATCGTCGCCCGCCACTACATCGCGGTGAAGCACCTCGACGCGATCCGCCGCTTCGCGCCGCGGGCGATCGTCGCCTTCGACACCGTCGACTTGCATTTCCTGCGTTCGGAGCGGCTGGCCGAACTCGACGGCGGCACGGCGGCCAAGGCGGCGGCGCGCGCCAGCCGCGACGAGGAGCTGGCGGTGATCGGGCGCGCCGACGTGACGCTGGTCGTCTCGCCGATCGAGGTCGAGGTGCTGCGCCGCGAGGCGCCCGGGGCGAAGGTGCTGCTGCTGTCGAACATCCATGAGCCGGTCGGCGGCGGCCGGCCGCTCGCGGAGCGCGACGGCATCGTCTTCATCGGCGGCTTCCAGCATCCGCCCAACACCGACGCGGTGCTGTGGTACGCGCGCGAGATCCTGCCGCTGCTGCGGGTCCGCCTGCCGGGCGTGACGACAACCATCGTCGGCTCGAAAGTGCCGGCGACGATCCGGGCGCTGGCGGCGCCGGACTTCGTCGTCGCCGGCTACGTCCCCGACGTGGCGCCGTACTTCACCGGCTGCCGGGTCTCGATCGCGCCGCTGCGCTACGGCGCCGGCGTCAAGGGCAAGGTCAACCTGGCGATGAGCTACGGCCTGCCGGTGGTTGCAACCTCGGCGGCGGTGGAGGGCATGCACCTGCGGCCCGGCGACGACGTGCTGATCGCCGACGATGCCGAGCGCTTCGCCGCCGCCATCGAGCGTCTTTACCGCGACGACCTGCTGTGGAACCACCTGGCGGTGGGCGGCGTCGAGAACGTCCGCCGCCACTTCTCGCGTGCGGTGGCCCGGCGGGCGCTGGACGAACTGTTCTCGATGGCGAACCCGGAGCGCTCGGCCGGCCGCGGCCGGCCGCTGCTCGCCGTCGCCGGCGGCCGCTGAGACCGGCTCCGACTGAGCGCCCCCGGGGCTGCGCCCAGCCCGCCCCCCGCGGGGGTCAAGGAAACCTGGGGCGGCCCGGCGTTTCCTTGCGAGCCGCGGCGGCGCTGCGCAAGCGTGCCGCAAGCGCCGTGGCTGCGGCCAGCGCCGACAGCAGCCAGAACGACAGCACCAGCGTGAACACCAGGTGCATCCATTTGGCGGCGTCCTCGCAGCCGTTGCCGAGGACGACGGCCAGCATCACCGGCAGCGGCAGGGCTGCCAGCGCCGTCAGCGTCACGGCCAGCGGCAGTGGTCCGGCGCGGTGCAGCGCCAGCGCGAGCAACGCCACCGTCACCACGAGGAGCGTCGGCGGCGCCAGCCGTTGCCGGAGGATCACGCATGCAGCGACCTTGTCACTGGAAGTCGGCATTTCCGCGCCCCGGGCGCAACGGCAGCAGGCAAACGACGGTGTCTGCGCCTGCCCTCGCACGGCCGGCTGCGCGCGGGCAGGGGCGACCATGACACAGCCCGACGAACTCGTCCCGTGCCGCCGCGCCTCCGTGGCGTCGTCAAGGCGTCGGCAGCAGCCCCTGCTTGCGGGCGACGGCGATGTTGGCGGCGAGAACGCCGTCCTTGTTGCCGCAGTCGTAGCGGGTGCCGGCGAAGCGGCGCGCCAGC
>CAYLZU010000286.1:0-4642 GCA_964388005.1 uncultured Burkholderiaceae bacterium | reverse complement strand
TTCCTGGTCGGCGCGGCGTTCTCGATGGCGGCCTCGGTGTTCTTCCCGGCGCTCGTGATGGGCGTGTTCTGGAAGCGCGCCAACAAGTGGGGCGCGATCGCGGGGATGGTCGGCGGCCTGGGCCTGTGCCTGTATTACATGATTCACACCTACCCGCAGTTCATCCAGTGGTTCGGCACCACCAAGATGGATCTGTGGTTCGGCATTCAGCCGATCTCCGCCGCCGTGTTCGGCGCTCCCTTCGGCATCATCCTGCTGATCATCGTCAGCCTGCTGACGCCGTCGCCCGACAAGCACACGCAGGAGTTCGTCGAGCACGTCCGCTACCCGAACCTCGCCGGCGACACGGTCGAGACGCTGGCGCGCTGACCCGCTCCCGGCCCGGTTTCCAGGCCCGCGGTTCGCCGCGGGTTTTTTTACGCCCGTTGCCGGCGTCCCGTCCGGCGGGCGGCGCCGGTCGGAGTGCCGGCGGCCATGCGGGCGGCCGGTCGCGTTACCGTCGGCGCATGGATGACGACGGCAGGATGCCGCACGCGGCCGCGGTGGCGCCGATCGAGGTGCCGGTGCTGATCGAGATTCCGCGCGGCAGTTTCCTCAAGCGGGGATCGACCGGACGCATCGACTTCGTCTCGCCGCTGCCGTGCCCGTTCAACTACGGCTCGGTGCCGACCCACATCGGGCTCGAAGGCGATCTGCTCGACGCCGTCGTGCTCGGTCCCAGACGGCCCGCGGGGACGCAGGTGCGAACGCGTGCCTGGGGTGCGGTGACGCTCGCCGACCGCGGCATGTGCGACGACAAGCTGATCTGCGGCAGCGCTCCGGTGACCGCCGCGCAGCGGGACGAGGTGCTGCGGTTCTTCCGCTTCTACGCCCGCTGCAAGGGCTGGCTGAACGCCTGGCGCCGCCGTCCGGGCCGCAATGGCTGCGACGGATGGATCGATGCCGCCGCCGCCATCGCGCGGGCGCGGCCGCGCGACGAGGACTGGACCGGGCCGCCGGTGGAGTTCTGAGCGGGCGCTGTCGCCGCCCGGCGCCGCTATCGGCCGGTGTAGGTGAACGACACCGGCAGCGGCCTCGTCTCGACGAAGCAGGCCGTCTCGACGGTGAATGCGCCGGCGTCGTGCAGCGCGCGCAGGAGCGCGTCGAGCCTGGCCGGCGGCAATCCGAAATCGATGACCTCCCGCGCCGGCGATGCCCGCAGCGGCCTGCCGGCCGGCGAGTGCTGCTTCGCCTTGCTGATCGTCGCCCCTGCGGCGCCGCTGGCCATCGCGATCGGCAGCAGGCGGTCGGCGCCGCCCTCGTTGCAGTTCAGCGCCACGTTGAGCCGGGCGGGCAGCCAGCGCCGCGCGGTCCTGGGGGCGCCGTCGGCGCCGGAGCGGCGTCGCCAGTCGGTGCCCGACTTCAGCTCGTCGATGGCCGAGATCACCTGGTCCATGGTCGCGCTGTGCCGCTGCTGGCCGCGGAAGGACTTCGGGTTGGCGATGCCGCAGGCGACCGGATAGGCGCCGATGAAGCCGCGGCCGGGCTGATCGAGCCTGCCGGCGGCGATCAGGGCGTCGAGCGCCGCCTCCTGCTCCGCCGGCTCGACCAGCAGCGAGACGATCTCCTTCTCCGCCGGAATGGCGATGCGCAGCAGCCCGAGGCGATCGCGCACTCCCGTGCCGATGCCGAAATTGACCGTCGGCACGTTCGACCCGGTTTCGAGCGCGCAGCGGGCGATGTCGTTGCCATGTCCGCGCTGCACGACGCAGTTGACCAGCGCCAGAGCGGCGATGCGCTCGCCGGGATGCGGCTTGCCGGTCGCCGGCACGGCGCAGCCGGCAATCACGCCGAGGCCGGCGGGATCGAGAACCTCGACCTCCTCGGCGTAGGCGGCGCCGCGGCCGGCGGTGAACAGGTGCAGTTCGCGCGCCAGCGCCAGCAGCGCGTCGCGTCCATGTTCCCTCGGCAGGTAGATCTCGTGCACCTCGACCGGATCTTCCTCGAGCCGGGTCGTCGGCGGCAGGAACGGCAGCGCCGCGCGCTCGCGCAGCACCACCGCCCGGCGGGCGTGCGTCTGCGCCAGCTCGATGCGCAGCGACGCGAGCGCCGCCTGCGCCTGCGGCGCGATGGCCTTGTACACCTCGCAGGTCAGCTTCACGGCCTTGACCAGCGACCACATCGCCGTGGCGCCTTCTGTCCGCTGCTGTCCGTCGTCGGCCTTCATCCCGCCGCCGCGCCTTCCTGCAGCGCCGAGGCCCGCCGGCGCGTCACCCACAGGCTGACGGCGAGCACGCTCAGGATCGGGTACACCGAGGCCATCGCCAGGATGCCGAAGCCTTCGACCACGCCGACCTGGCCGCCGATGCCGAGCCCCATCGCCAGCACCAGCGGCACGGTGATCGGTCCGGTGGTGACGCCGGCGCTGTCCCAGGCGATGTTGACGAAGTCCTCGCTTGCCACCCAGGACATGTACACCAGCAGCAGATACGGCGGCGCCAGCAGCCACACCAGCGGCACGCCCCAGACGATCTTGACGACGCCGAAGAGCATGCCGAGGCCGACGCCGATCGCCACCGCCTGCATCAGCAGCGACTTCCTGAACGTGCCGACGGTCAGTTCCTCGACCGTGAGCCCGAGGGCGTTGAGCGCCGGTTCGGCGAGCGTCGCGCCGTAGCCCATCACGAAGGCGAACAGCAGCACGACGACGATGCCGGCCAGGCCGCCTGACTCGCCGTACAGCGGCCCGGTCCGCGGCGTAAAGGTGTAGTTGCGGGTGGTGGGGTCGAAGTTCGCCTCGTCGAAGGGAAGGGCGACATAGCCGGCGCCCTTCCTGAGGGTGAAGAACTGCTGCGTCGTGCCGTCCTCGGCGATCGAGGTCTGCACGAGTTTTGGGTCGAAGTTACGGATCACGTGCCGCTGGTCGGGCAGTTCGATCGACTTGAAGGCCGCCGGCAGCTTCTCGCCCACCTGGCCACCGAGCCGCGACAGGCCGAGTTCGATGCCCATGCTGAACAGCGTCATGCCGATCACGGCGAAGGCGATGCCGAGCAGCAGTTCGTCCAGTCGCGCCACCTTCTCGCGCAGGACGAACCACAGCACGAGGAAGAACAGCACCGTCAGCGGCACGATCGCCTGCAGGGCCGCGGCGGTGTTGCGGAGGGTGATTTCGGCGATGTCGACCCGGGCGCCGCGGCCGGCGAGGAAGGCTTCGCTCTCGCGGCGCACATTCTCGGCGCTGCCGAAGATCGCCAGCTTCTGCTCGTCGTCGGCGGCCAGCACGGCCCATTCGCGGAACCGGACGTCGCCGCCGGGACCGAATGCCGCCGCCTTCTCGGCATCGCTGGCGGAGAGCTTGCGAAGGAAACCAAGCATCGCCTCTCGGTCGCCGCCGAAATGGGCCAGCTGTCCTTCGGGGCCGGCGTTGAGCAGCACGTAGCCCGTGAACTGCGGCGCCGAGTCGAAGAGCACCGCCGCCCGGTCGCGGTTGGCGGCGGCGAGGAACTCCGCCTCGGCCATCGGCTTCGACACCCCCGGCAGCATCAGCATGCCGAGGCCGAGCACGAACAGGATCGGAAACAGCGACGCCAGGGTGACGACACCGAAGCCGCCGCCGCCGGAGTTGCCGTCGCCGGAGACGACGCGGCTGATGCCGATTCCCAGCGCCAGCACCAGCGGCACCGTCACCGGCCCGGTGGTCACGGCGCCGCAGTCCCATGCCAGACCAGTGAGGAACACCATGTTCGGCTCGAAGACCGCCCAGACGGAGATGGCGAGCAGCAGCGGCACCAGCACGTAGATGAACGGCTTCAGCGACCAGCCGTAGAGAAAGCGCAGCATGCCGAAGACCACCGCGATGCCGACGCCGATGCCGACCGAGTAGACGAGATAGTCGGCGTAGCGGTTCAGCAGCAGGAACAGCAGCGGCGCGTCCCAGGCCCTGACGTTCGAACCGGCGATCTTCAGGACACCGATCGCCGGCTCGGCGAAGGTGGCGCCGACCCCGAGCACGAACGCGAAGGCGAGGATCACCGGCAGTTTCGATTTCTGCGGCAGCCGGATGCCGATCAGCTCGCCGAGGGGCATCAGGCCCAGCAGCAGCCCCTCCATGAAGAACATCAGCCCGACGACAACGAGCACGATGCCGACCGAGATCACCGTGGCGCCGAAGACCGGGATGCCGAGCAGCAGGGTCTGGAAGGCGATCAGGTACAGCACGATCAGCCAGACCGCCTTGACCTGTTCCCCGAGCCGCCGGCGCACGTAAGGGCCGAGGATGCCCAGCACCTGCGCCGGCGACAGCTTCACCCTTGCCGGCGCGCCGCCTGTCACGTCGCCCACGTCGACTCCCCCGTCAGTCCGGTTCTTCTCGTTTCTCCGCGGCGGGCGCCACGGGAACGGCGCGCATTGTCGCAGGGTTGCGGGCGTCGCTGGCGGAGAAAGGCTGCAGCGTCATCGGCCGAGGCCGTCGGCCGCGATTGCGGCTCGCTATAGAGCCGATCGGTACAAAGAATTGGTTGGATCGCGGATCGGCGACTAGAGTCGCGGCACACCAACCCGAGAGGAGCAAGCGATGTCCAGCGAAGCCAAGTGCCCGTTTTCCGCGACGCACGGCGCCCGAACGACAGTCGGCGCGCAGTCGAACAGCGACTGGTGGCCGAAC
>CAYLZU010000285.1:0-4705 GCA_964388005.1 uncultured Burkholderiaceae bacterium | reverse complement strand
GCATGTCGGCGATGTGCAGCGGCGTGCGGATGCCGGCGACGACGTCCTCGCCCTGGGCGTTGGTCAGGTACTCGCCGTAGACGATGCGCTCGCCGGTGCCGGGATTGCGGGTGAAGCCGACCCCGGTGCCGGAGTCGCTGCCCATGTTGCCGAACACCATGGTGCAGATGTTGGCCGCCGTGCCGTTGGCCATCGAAGGCGTGATCTTGAACTGGCGCCGGTAGTCGACGGCGCGCTTGCCGTTCCACGAACGGAACACGGCGGCGATCGCGGTCTCCAGCTGTTGCCAGGGGTCGTCCGGGAAAGGCCGCCCGGTGTGTTCACGGACGACCTCGAGGAACTGCCGCGACAGCGACTGCAGCTGTTCGGCGGAAAGGTCGACGTCCTGCTGCACGCCGGCCTGCTTCTTCAGCGCCGCCATGGCGCGGTCGAACGGTTCGTCCGGCACGCCCAGGGCGACCTTGCCGAACAGCTGGATCATGCGCCGGTAGGCATCCCATCCGAAGCGCGGATTCTTCGTCGCCTCGATCAGCCCGCCGAGCGACCGCTCGTTCAGGCCGAGATTCAGGATGGTGTCCATCATCCCCGGCATCGACATCGCCGAGCCGGAACGCACCGAGACCAGCAGCGGGTTGACCGCGGCGCCAAAACGCTTGCCGGTGGCCTGCTCGACCCGCGCCAGATGCGAACGCACCTCGTCCATCAGCCCGTCGGGCAGCCTGCCCTCCTTCAGGTAGGCGAGGCAGGCCTCGGTGGTGACGACGAAACCCGGCGGCACCGGCAGGCCGATGCGGGTCATCTCGCACAGGTTCGCGCCCTTGCCGCCAAGCAGCAGCTTGTCGCTTCCGTCGCCTTCGCTGAAGGCGTACACCCACTTGGTTTTGCCGGACATCTGACTCACCTCGCCGTCGCTGTCGAAACTGCTGCCACGATGCCATGGCCGCACGCGCCGCGCGTTGATCCGTCGCAGCCCGCCTGCCGGCGAACCGCCGATGGGCGCGACCGGCGCTTCGGGCCGGGTTGCACCGGCGACGGTCGGCGCGCGGTCTGCGCGGCGGACGCCACTCGGCCCTGCCTCGAACACGGCGCGGCCGCCGGGGCCGCGGCAGATTTTCGGCGCCGGCCCCCGTCAGCGGCAACAGCGGCCGATCAGCGGATCGGGCAGCCGCCGGCCGGCCTCCCCTTGCTGCCGCAGCAACCGGCGCGGTTCCGTGCCGTGCCACTGCCGCCGGATCTTCGCACCAGCGGCGGGTCGGGCCCGAGGTCCGTCCCGGAAACGATCGGCAAGCGCCGGGCGCCAGAGTGAAGCGCCCGCCGCCGCTCAGCCCGGGTTGGCGATCGCCGCCTGCGCGGCGGCGAGCCGGGCGATCGGCACCCGGTACGGCGAGCAGCTCACGTAGTCGAGCCCGGCCCGGTGGAAGAAGTCGATCGACTGCGGATCGCCGCCGTGCTCGCCGCAGACGCCGACCTTGATCCCCGGACGCACCGAGCGGCCCTTCTCGACCGCCATTTTCACCAGCAGCCCGACGCCCTTCTGGTCGATCGACTGGAACGGATCGCGCTCGTACATGCCCAGCTTCAGGTAGATCGGCAGGAACTTGCCGGCGTCGTCGCGCGAAAAGCCCATCGTCATCTGCGTCAGGTCGTTGGTGCCGAAGGAGAAGAACTCCGCCTGCTGGCCGATGGAGTCGGCGATCAGCGCCCCGCGCGGCGTTTCGATCATGGTGCCGAGCATGAACTCGATCCGCTCGCCGTGGGCGGCGAAGACCGCCTCGGCGGCCTGGCGGATGACGCGCGCCTGGGCGTTGAACTCGCGCACCGTGCCGACCAGCGGGATCATGATCTCGGCCCGGACGTCGATGCCGCGGGCGCGCATGTGCAGCGCCGCCTCGACGATCGCCCGCGCCTGCATCTCGGTGATCTCCGGATAGGTGATGCCGAGGCGGCAGCCGCGGTGACCCATCATCGGGTTGAACTCGTGCAGGTCGTCGACGCGCATCTTGATCGCCTCGACCGGCAGGTCCATCTCCTCGGCCATCGCCCGCTGGCTGGCCTCGTCGTGCGGCACGAACTCGTGCAGCGGCGGATCGAGCAGGCGGATCGTCACCGGCAGACCGTCCATCTCGCGGAAGATGCCCTCGAAGTCGCCGCGCTGCATCGGCAGCAGCTTGGCGAGCGCGCGCCGGCGCCCGGCGACGTCGTCGGCGAGGATCATCTCGCGCACCGCCTTGATCCGGTCGCCCTCGAAGAACATGTGCTCGGTGCGGCACAGGCCGATGCCGACCGCGCCGAAGGCGCGCGCCACCCGCGCGTCCTCGGGCGTGTCGGCGTTGGCGCGCGCGTCGAGCCGCTTGTAGCGGTCGGCGAGCGCCATCAGCGCGCCGAAGTCGCCGGTGAGCTCCGCCTCCTTGGTCGGCACCTGGCCGAGGTAGACGTCGCCGGTGGAGCCGTCGAGCGAGATCCACTGCCCCTGGCGGAAGGTCTCGCCGCCGATGGTCATCGTCCGCCCCCGGTAGTCGACGTGCACCGCACCGGCGCCCGACACGCAGCACTTGCCCATGCCGCGCGCGACCACCGCCGCGTGCGAGGTCATGCCGCCGCGCGCGGTCAGGATGCCCTTGGCCACGCTCATGCCGCGCAGGTCCTCGGGCGAGGTCTCCTGCCGCACCAGGATCACCGTCTTGCCCTTGCGCACCCACTCCTCGGCCTCGTCGGCGAAGAACACCACCTGGCCGGTGGCGGCGCCTGGCGAGGCCGGCAGGCCGTGGGCGATGACGCGCGCCTTCCTGATCGCCTCGGGGTCGAACACCGGGTGCAGCAGTTCATTCAGCCGCTCGGGGCTGACCCGCTGCAGCGCCTCGCGCTCGTCGATCAGGCCCTGGCGCAGCATCTCCATGGCGATGCGGACCATCGCCGCGCCGGTGCGCTTGCCGTTGCGGGTCTGCAGCATCCACAGCCGGCCTTCCTGGATCGTGAACTCGATGTCCTGCATGTCGCGGTAGTGGTTCTCCAGCGTCGTCTCCGCCTTGATCAACTGCTGGTAGATGTCGGGCATCAGCTCCTCGAGCGACGGGTACTTCGCGCGCCGCTCGTCCTCGCCGATCATCGCCAGCTTGGCCCAGCGCCGCGAGCCTTCGAGGGTGACCTGCTGCGGCGTGCGGATGCCGGCGACGACGTCCTCGCCCTGGGCGTTGATCAGGAACTCGCCGTTGAACAGGTCCTCGCCGGTGCCGGCGTCACGCGTGAACGCCACCCCCGTGCCGCTGTGGTCACCGAGGTTGCCGAACACCATCGCCTGCACGTTGACCGCCGTACCCCACGATTCGGGAATGTCGTTCAGCTCGCGGTAGACCTTGGCGCGGTCGTTGTTCCAGCTCTCGAAGACCGCCATCACCGCGCCCCACAGCTGCTCCCAGGGGTCGGTCGGAAAGTCGCGGCCGACGCGGGCGCGGATCAGGCCCTTGAAGCGCTCGACGAGTTCCTTCAGGTCGGTCGCATCGAGTTCGGTGTCGAGCTGAACGCCGCGCGTTTCCTTGACCATGTCGATGATCACCTCGAAGGGATCGTGGTCCTCCTTCGACACCGGCTTCAGCCCCATCACCACGTCGCCGTACATCTGCACGAAGCGGCGGTACGAGTCCCAGGCGAAGCGCTCGTTGTTCGACTTGCGCGCCAGGCCGATCACCGCCTCGTCGTTGAGTCCCAGGTTCAGGATGGTGTCCATCATCCCGGGCATCGAGGCGCGCGCGCCGGAGCGCACCGACAGCAGCAGCGGATCGGCGGCGTCGCCGAAGCGCTTGCCCATCTCCTTCTCGATGAACCGGATGCCGTCGCGGACCTCGGCCTCGATCAGCTTCAGCACCGCCTCGCGCCCCTGCGTCGAGTAGACCGTGCAGGCCTCGGTGCTCACCGTGAAGCCGGGCGGCACGTTGATGCCGAGCCGGCACATCTCGGCGAGGTTGGCGCCCTTGCCGCCGAGCAGGTTCTTCATCTTGGCGTCGCCGTCGGTGCGGGACGATCCGAACAGGTAGACGTACTTCGTTTCCATCGGCATGCAGGTCTCCATTGGGGTCAGATTCGGGAGGAAGCGGCGGACACCGTGCTTTCGGCGCCGGGCTGCCGGTGATCGGAACGGCGGACGGAATCGGGCAGATGCCGGCGGCGGCGCCCGTCAGCGCGCCGGGTCAGGTCGGGTAACGCGCAGGCGCGTGCCCGCTGCGCCCTGGCTGCCCCGCTGTCGGACGACGCACCGCGCCGGGGTCCTGCCGGAGCCAGGCATCGAGCCGACGCGACCGCCGACGCTGCCGACGGCGCGGAGCGGGCAAAGATGCCGCGGCCACGACCCGCCGACGCGAGAACGAACAACCGGTGCAACACAGCCGCCTTTGCAGAGGATCAACCCGACGAGCGCCCCTGTCTGCGTGCCGGCCGATGTCGGCAGACGCCTCGATCCCCGGTCCGGGCTTCGTCCGCTCGACGACAGGCGTCGGCACTTCAGACGGGCACGCACCCGATCCGCGGAAAGACTCGCCGGCCAGCGCCGCAAGTCCAGGTACGCGGCTAGTTAACCCTGCAACCCGTGCCGCCTGTTTGACGGGAGTCATGGACCGGCTTGTCCCAGCGCAAGACCGGGACCGAAACCGGCCGCCGCGGCTCAGAGCCTGAGAGTTTTTTGATCTCGCGCCGAGTCGCTGTCGCCGTTGCC
>CAYLZU010000284.1:2837-4706 GCA_964388005.1 uncultured Burkholderiaceae bacterium | reverse complement strand
GGCAAGTGGCCGATGCCTCCGGTTGCCGCCGACGCGCTCGTGATCCACGGCGAGTTCGACGAGACGATCCCGCTGGCGCACGTGTTCGAATGGGCCCGCCCGCAGGATCTGCCGGTGGTCGTGATCCCGGGCGCCGACCACTTCTTCCACCGTCGCCTGGCGACGTTGAAGCGGCTCGTGTCCGACTACGTGCAGCGGCCGCGTCCGGGCTGAAGCGCGGCGACCCCCGAGGCTGCGCCGGCAGCTCGTCCGAGGCTGAACGGCTGATTGTCCCGACGCCTCGCGCGGCTATCCTGCCCGGGCGGACTGGACACGCGGCGGCGACTGCGGATGGCGGATCAACGCATCTTCGGCAAGACACCCAAGGGCACGGCCGAACTGGCGGTGCGCAGCGGCGCCCTGTCGCAGGCGCAGCGGCGGCTGCTGATCCTCGTCGACGGCATTCGCGACGCAGCGGAACTGGCGGCGATCGTGCCGTCCGGCTTCGACGAGGCGTTGCGGTTCCTGGAAGACGGCGGCTACGTCGAACTCACCGGCCACAGCACGCGGACGGTGCAGCCGGCATCGACATCGATCCCCGAATCGCAGCTGACGACGGTGCAGGAGGCCAGGAACCGCGCCGCCGTCTCCATCAGGCAACTGCTCGGTCCGGGCGTCGAAACGCTGGCGGCGGCGATGGAGGCCGCGGCGAGCGGCGACGAACTGCGGCCGCTGGTGCGCGAGGCGGAGCGCCTGGTCGCCGAAACACACGGCGCAGCGACGGCACAGGCCTTCATCTTCGGCATCCGCCACCGCTGACCGGTCCTGCCCGCCCTGCGCCCCGGCCGGTGCCCGGCCCGCGGCGGCAGCTACCATTGACCGCCCGCGCCACTGTTGCGCGACCGCATTCCGCGACAGGATCTCCATGGACTGGCCACAGTCGACCTGCTACCTGAACGGCGAGTGGTTGCCGCTCGCCGAGGCGAAGATCTCGGTGCTCGACCGCGGCTTCATCTTCGGCGACGGCATCTACGAAGTGGTGCCGGTGTACTACCGCCGGCCGTTCCGCTTCGAGCACCACCTGGCGCGCTTCGAGCGCAGCGCGCGCGAGATCGGCCTGGCGAGCCCGCTCGACCGCGCCGGCTGGCGCGCGGTGGTCGACGGGCTGATCGGCCGCTGCGACGACGAGCACCAGTTCATCTACTGGCAGGTGACGCGCGGCGTGGCCAAGCGCGAGTTCCCGTTCCCCGCCGGCACGCCGCCGTCGGTGTTCGCGATGACGAGCCCGTTCACCCGCCCGTCGCGCGAGCAGCGCGACGGCGGCCTGAAGGCCGTGACCCGCGCCGACGAGCGCTGGCTGCGCTGCGACATCAAGTCGGTGTCGCTGCTCGGCGCCGTGCTGGCGCGGCAGTACGCGACCGAACACGGCGCCGACGAAGTGGTGCAGTTCCGCGATGGCTACCTGACCGAGGGCTCGTCGAGCAACCTGTGGGTGGTGCGCGGCGGCACCGTGCTCGCGCCGCCGCGCGACCGGCTGATCCTGGAAGGGATCCGCTACGGCTTCGTGGCCGAACTGTGCGAGCGCATCGGCGTGCCGTTCGAGGTCCGCCGCCTGACGCAGGCCGAGGTGGCGGGCTGCGACGAGCTGATGCTGACCTCGGCCACGCGCGAGATCCTGCCGATCGTGGCGCTCGACGGCAGGCCGGTCGGCAGCGGCCGGCCCGGGCCGGTGTACGCGAAGCTGCGCGCCGCCGACGCCGAGGCGATCGAGGCGCTGCGGCGATGATCATCGGCGACGGCCAGGGCGGCGAATCGCCGCTCACCTTCCCGACGCCGTTCCCGATCAAGGTGATGGGCCGGCGCGTCGACCATTTCGCGCAGTCGATCGTC
>CAYLZU010000284.1:0-2827 GCA_964388005.1 uncultured Burkholderiaceae bacterium | reverse complement strand
CAGGCGCACGCGCCTGACTTTGACGCCGCCACCGTCGAATTGCGCGCCTCGCGCGAGGGCAACTACCTGTCGGTGACCGCCACCATCAACGCCACCTCGCGCGAGCAGCTCGACCGCCTGTACCGCGCGCTGACGAGCCATCCGCTGGTCAAGGTGGTGCTGTAAAGCGTCAGCGCCGGCTCGCGCGCGGACGCAGCCGCTTGCGGTGCAGCTCCAGATCGAACGCGGCCGGATCGATCTCGCCGTAGTGCTCAATCAACCCGGCGCGTTCCCGGTGGCGCGGGTTGCTCAGGATCGACAGCAGCTCGGCGTAACCGAAAGGGCCGCCGCAGTTCTCCGGCGGGCAGGCGCCGGCGCCGTCGAGCAGTTCCGCTGCCGGCGCATCGCCGTCGAGCGGCAGCACGGCCTCGACTTTGATCGTGTGCCACCAGTCGTCGCCGAAGTCGTACCAGTAGCGGAACTCGTGCACACCGGCAAGCGCGGCGGCGAGCGTTGTCCTGCGCTCGTCCAGCGTCGGCGCGGAGTCGCCGAACGGATCGGCAGGCTGCGGCGGACCGATGGACTGCTCACCGACCTCGAACTCGTGCATGTGCGCATCTTCCCAGCCCATCGCCACCTGCAGCACGTCGTGCAGCCGGCTGAAGGCGAGATCGCTGCGCACCAGCAGCCGGCGCCAGATCGGCAGCGGCGCGTTGTCGAGGCTGACGAGCAGTTGCAGCCGCGCGGCCGGCTGCGGCTCCGGCCCCGATTCAGCCGCGCGTCGCGCGACCGCGGCTGTTCGACTCGACGCTTTGCCCGCGGTCTTGGCCATCGTCTGCTCCGATTCGATTCGTGGTGTCGGGGATATGATCGTACGCACTCTCAAGGCGGCCCCGTCTCATGCCGGAACTGCTCTTCAAGGGCAAGGAGTACGTCTACAACCATCATCTGACGGTGCCCTACCGGCCGCTGGTGGCGGATGCCGCGCGCTCGATCGGGCCGGCGAGCCTCGACGGCAACCTGATCGTCCACGGCGACAACCTGCATGCGCTGAAGGCGCTGCTGCCGCGCTACGCAGGGCAGGTCGACCTGGTGTTCATCGACCCGCCGTACAACACCGGCAACGAGGGCTGGTGCTACAGCGACAACGTACGCGCGCCCTTCATCCAGGAATGGCTGAGCGCCAACCCGGTGGGGATCGAGGACGGCCTGCGCCACGACAAGTGGCTGGCGATGATGTGGCCGCGGCTGACGCTGCTGCGCGAACTGATGAGCGAGCGCGGCTCGCTGTGGATGACGCTCGACGACAACGAGGTCCATCGGGCGCGGATGATGCTCGATGAGATCTTCGGGGCGGAGAACTTTGTTGCCGCCTGCGTGTGGCAGAAGAACTTCTCGCCCAAGAACACTGCGCAGTTCTTCAGCGAGGACCACGACTACGTGCTGGTCTTCGCCAAGGACAAGGCGCAGTGGCGCCCGCGCCTGCTCCAGCGCACCGAGGAAATGGAGGCGCGCTACACGAATCCAGATAACGATCCGCGTGGACCTTGGACTTCGGGGGACTTGTCCGCACGCAACTACTACAGCGAAGGCACGTATGCCATCGATTGCCCCGGCGGGCGCCGAATCGAAGGTCCGCCGCCCGGCACCTACTGGCGCGTGAAGAAGAGCAAGTTCCTCGACCTTGACCAGCAAGGCCGGATCTACTGGGGCGAAGACAGAAACAACCAGCCGCGCATCAAGCGATACCTTTCCGAAGTAAAGCAGGGCCGGGTTCCGCAGACGCTGTGGTTCCACGAAGACGTAGGCCACACTCAGGATGCCAAGAAGCAGTTGCTCGAGCTGGGCGTCCTGCAAGGCGAAGAGACAACCATGACGCCGAAGCCGGTCGGCCTCGTCGAGCGCGTGCTGGAGATCGGCGCCGAGGACGACGCCCTCGTCCTCGACAGCTTCGCCGGCTCCGGCACCACCGCGCACGCGGTGCTCAAGGCCAACGCCGCCGACAACGGCGGCCGCCGCTTCATCCTGGTCGAAGGCGAGGACTACGCCGAACGGCTCACCGCCGAGCGCGTGCGCCGCGTGATCCGCGGCTATGCCTGGCAGGGCACACGGCGCGAGGAACTGCTTAACGAGAAGCTCACCTGGACCCAGCTGCAGAAGGCGGACCGGCTGCTCGCCAAGGTGCAGGCCATCAAGGTGCGCGAAGGCTTCGCCGACGGCGATCTGGCCGATCAGGCGGGCGCCCCGACGCGCCGGTTCGACAGAATCAGCGTGCGCGTGGCCGACGGCGCGCTGGTGGTCGAAGGCGAGCGCGCGATTTCCGAGCACGCGCCGGGGCTGGGCGGCGAGTTCACCTACTGCACGCTGGGCGAGCCGCTCGACGTCGAGAAGATGCTGTCCGGCGAGCGCCTGCCCGAGTACCGGGCGCTCGGCGCCTGGCTGTTCCACACCGCCACCGGTGCCACCTTGCCGCCGGCGCGCGACGGCGCGCCCGAGTGGTATCTGGCCGAGGCGCAGGACAGGCATGTGTGGCTGGTGTACCGGGCCGACGTGGCGTTCCTGAAGTCGCCCGAGGCCGCGCTGACGTTGTCGCTGGCGCGCCGCATCGGCCAGTGGAGCCGCGAGCACGGCGGCGGCAAGAAGAGCCTGGTGTTCGCGCCGGCCAAGTACCTGTCGAACCGCCAGCTTGCCGACGAGGGCGTGGAGTTCGCCGCGCTGCCGTTCACGCTGTATCGGGAGGCCTGAGACATGACCGGCACGGCGGAGCGATTTCGGCTCGCGCGCGAGCAGTTCGGCCGCGCCCTCGGCCGGCTGCACGCAGTGCTGGCGCGCCCCGAAGACGACGTGG
>CAYLZU010000283.1:1246-4745 GCA_964388005.1 uncultured Burkholderiaceae bacterium | reverse complement strand
CCTTCGCGCTGCGCGCTCAGGGATTCGCCCTTGGGACGGCCCGGCGGGCTCATGCGGACCGCGCCGGTTT
The DNA here is from genome assembly GCA_964388005.1 of uncultured Burkholderiaceae bacterium. GTDB lineage: Bacteria > Pseudomonadota > Gammaproteobacteria > Burkholderiales > Burkholderiaceae_F > JADJWR01. The sequence continues at coordinate 4,675 of CAYLZU010000283.1, read as the reverse complement.
CGCGCGGGGCCGCTGGGCAGCGCGTCTGGCCGCGGCCGAACGCCTGGTCGCCTCGACCGCCTGGCCAAGGGCCCGCAGGGCCGCATTCACGGCGGCGGAATCCGGAAAGATGCGCTGAACGTCGCGATCGAGCACGACCACGTTGCTGCCCTTGGCCAGACGCGCCGAGTACCTGCCGCGAACACCGCGCGAGAAGTCGTATTCGGGAAGCATGTCTCCGTCATTCGCCGTCTTCATATTGCCTGCGCTCCTTGCGCGTCCCGGGTCTTGCGCTGATGACGCGGATTCTCGCACCGCGGTCGACGTGCACCACGACGACGAGCCGGCTGGCGGTCGTCCTGCCCAGCAGGACGAAACGCTACTCCCGCTCCGAGTACATGGGGTCGGGAATCGTCACCGACAGCGGGTCCGAGAATGCGGTGACTGCTTCTTCGAACGACACGCCGTGCTTGCGCAGGTTGGCCGCCGCCTTCGCCGGGTCCCACTCAAACTCGATGCCCATTTTCGCTTTCGCGCCAACCGTTCGTCAGTGAGACCGGCCGGGTGCCTTTTCAGCCTCGGTCCCGCCCCACGGATTGTCCCGGCGCAGCAGGTGATCGTCGCGCACGCGGCGGGTGTAGCCGACGCGGTCGAAGAACTCCAGGATCTGGATCGCGAGCTTGCGGCCGCCGCCGATGCGGTCGCGGAACGGCGCGGCGCGGGCGGCGCCCTCGCTTTTCGCCAGTTCGCCGGCGATGTCGGCCAGCCTGCGCACGGCCTCGGTCAGGAAGAAGTGGTCGTGCGCGACCAGCGTCACTTCGCCGATGCGCGCCACCTTGCGCAGCACGCCGCGCACCTCCACTTCGGCGATGCCGGTGGCGCGGGCGATGTCGCGCACTCGCGGCGGCTCGAAGGGCTTGTCCATCAGCAGCGGCTTGATGCCTTCCCAGCGCACGCGCTCGTCGCGGGCGAGTTCGGCCTTGTGCGCGGGAGCCGCGAGAAAGGCGCCGCGGCGCACCAGCAGCCCCTCGGCCAGCAGCTCGTCGACGATCTCGGCCAGCGCCTCGGCGTCGAGGTTCGGCGCGACGATGCGGCGCAGCCGGTTCTGCTCGAGGCCGGGCATCTCGGGTTCGCGCTCGTGCGTGGCAACGACGGCGTGGAGCGCGCGGCGGCGCAGGCTCTGCCAATGCTCGCCGGCGAAGGCAGTGCCGGCGGCCACCCGGGCGCCGCAGTCGGCCAGCAGCGCCTGCACCTGCCTGGCGGTGAGATTCCAGCCGGAGGCCAGTCGCGCCAGCGGCACCGGGCCGACGGTGAGCCAGACGGCGAACGCTTCGGCCGGCGGCGCGCCGCGCAGCGCCGGCAGCAGCCGCAGCCGCTCCGACTTGCGCTTGCCGCGTACCGGCGGCGCGATGTCGAGCACGGTGCCGCCGCCGAGCGTGTGCCGGGCGGAGGAGTCGCGCAGCACGAAGCGGTCGCCCTTGCACAGCGCCAGCGGCGCGGCGCAGGCGACGGTCGCGAGCGCCTGGCCGCCGGCGGCGAGTTCGTCGGCGTCGAGCAGCGCGACGCGCGCGGCCACCTGCTCGGTGCCGTGGTGCAGCAGCACGTTGGCCCATTGGCCGAGGCGCAGCCCTTCGCGCGCGGCCAGGCGCAGAGTGGCGTCGAAGCGGTCGGTGACGTTGTCCAGTTCCGGCGCCTGCACCCACTGGCCGCGCTCGATCAGTTCGCGCGCGACGCCGGCCAGGTTCAGCGCGCAGCGCTGGCCGGCCACCCCTTCCTGCGCCGGCTGGTCCTGGGCGTGGATCGAGCGCACGCGGGCGCGCAGGCCGCCGGGGGCGATCAGCACCTCGTCGCCGACCCTGACTGCGCCGGCATGCACGGTGCCGGTGACCACGGTGCCGACGCCGGCGAGCGTGAACACGCGGTCGACGGCGAGGCGGAACAGGCCGCCGGCCGGCCGTGCGGCGGACCCGGCCGCGGCGCGGCGCAGAAAGGCGTCGAGTTCGGCCACGCCCTCGCCGGTGACGGAGGAAGCCGCGAACACCGGCCAGGATTCGGCCGCCGTGCCGGTGAGCCAGCGCGTCAGTTGCGCCCGCACTTCGGCCACCCGCGCCGAGTCGACGGCGTCGATCTTGGTCAGCGCGATGGCGCCGCGCGTGACGCCGAGCAGTTGCAGGATGTCGAAGTGCTCCTCGGTCTGCGGCATCACGCCGTCGTCGGCCGCCACCACCAGCAGCGCCAGGTCGATGCCGGTGGCGCCGGAGACCATCGTGTGCACGAACTTCTCGTGCCCCGGCACGTCGACGAAGCCGAGCACTTCGCCGCCATCGACCGGCACGTAGGCGTAGCCCAGTTCGATCGAAATGCCGCGCTTGATCTCCTCCGGCAGACGGTCGGTGTTGCGCCCGGTCAGGCGCCGCACCAGCGACGTCTTGCCGTGGTCGATGTGGCCCGCGGTGCCGACGATCATTCCGGACCCGACCCTGTCGTTCCCGGCCCCGACAGCAACAACCGGGGGCAGGCGGAAGCGGCAACCCGGCGCCATGCGGGCGAAAGACACTGGATTCCGGCCTGCGCCGGGATGACGGCGTTGGCCGAGGTCCTCAACACTTCGGAGCCGAAAGCTGCTCTGACAGCTTTGCCTCGTCGGCCGCCAGCAGCGTGCGGCAGTCGAGCCAGAGGGCGTCGTCGTGGATGCGGCCGAGCACGGGCAGCGGCAGCGCGCGCAGGCGCCCGGCCAGTTGCTCCAGCGCCCGGCCGCCGCGTCGGCCGCGGCTCGACACGTGCAGCGCGAAGGACGGCAGGCGGTCGACCGGCAGGGCGCCGGAGCCGATCTGGCTGGCGCAAGGCTCGATGCGCGCCGCAAAGCCCTCGCCGGCGAACCGCTGCAGGGCGGGCAGCACACGTTCGGCGGCGGCACGGATGTCGCTCACGGAGCGCGTGAGCAGCGTCAGCACCGGCAGCCGCTCTTCGAGACGGTGGTCGGCGCGGTAGATGCGCAGCGTCGCTTCGAGCGCGGCGAGCGTCATCTTCGACAGCCGCAGCGCCCGCTTCAGCGGATGCTTCCTGATCTTCGCGATCGCCGCCCTCGTGCCGACGACGATGCCGGCCTGCGGGCCGCCGAGCAGCTTGTCGCCGGAGAAGGTGACCACGTCGGCGCCGGCGGCGAGCGACTCCTGCGGCAGCGGTTCCTTCGGCAGCCCCCAGCGCGAAAGATCCACCAGCGCGCCCGAGCCCAGATCGACCATGTACGGCAGTCCGTGCGCATGCGCGATGCGCGCCAGCGCGGCGTCGTCGACGCTGGCGGTGAAGCCCTCGACCGCGTAGTTCGAGGTGTGCGCCTTGACGATCAGCCCTGTCCGCGGAGTGATCGCGCCCTCGTAGTCGCGGGCGTGGGTGCGGTTGGTGGTGCCGACCTCGACCAGCCGGCAGCCGGCAGTCTTCATGATGTCC
>CAYLZU010000283.1:0-1236 GCA_964388005.1 uncultured Burkholderiaceae bacterium | reverse complement strand
ATCTCGATCAGTTCGCCGCGCGAGACCAGCACCTCCTTCTTCGCCGCGAGGGCGGCCAGCGCCAGCAGCACCGCGGCGGCGTTGTTGTTGACGACCGTCGCGCTCTCGGCGCCGGTCAGCTCGCGCAGCAGGCCCTCGACCAGGCTGTCGCGGTCGCCGCGGCCGCCGCTCGCGAGGTCGTATTCCAGCGCCGCATAGCCGCGCATCGCCGCGGCCACCGCCTCGATCGCTTCCTCGGCCAGCAGCGCCCGGCCGAGGTTGGTGTGGATCACGGTGCCGGTGAGATTGATCACCGGCCGCAGCGACGGCGCGGCGAGCGCGGCTGCCCGAGCCTCGATGGCCGCGACCAGCGCCGGCAGTTCGGCGCAAGGCGCCCCGGCGCGGATCGCCTCGCGCTGTGCCGCCAGTTCGTCGTTGATCGCCCGCTTGACCAGCGCCTGGCCCTGCGCCTGCGCCAGAGCGGCCAGTTCGGGCTGGCCGAGCAGCCGGTCGACCGACGGCAGCTGCGCGAACGAAGCGGCGGCAGGCTTGCCCGTCGATCCGCTTGCCTCGCCCGCACCGGGCAGAGTCAAGTCGCCCATCGCGCTACCCCGAGCCGGGGTGGAACAGCAGGTTCGGCCCCGAGCGGACGAAGCCCTGCTCGTCGACCAGCACGTCGAGCGCCAGCGTCGCCAGGTCGTCGGCGCAGGCGTCGGCGAGCGGATCCTTGTCCTGGTTGAAGATCTTCAGGTAGGTCTTGCACTCGTCGCAGGCTTCCGCCTTCGCCACGGCATCGACCGCCTTGTCCGACCCTTCGTCCTGGGCGAGGCTCAGGTAGTGCACGCCCTTGTCGCTCTCGCAGGACGTGCACTTGACGCGCGCCATGTTCCACTCGCTCTGGCACAGCGCGCACACGAGGTAGCGCAGGTTCGCCTGGGCGCCGCCGATGCGGATGATGCTGGCCACCGGCCGCGTGCCGCACACCGGGCAGATGGTGGCGACATCGCAGCGGCTGACGTCGCCGACGGTCAGCGCCGCGGCCTGGCGCGCGAAGTAGACCTGCAACGCGGCGCCGACGAAGGGCACGGCCGCGGCGTCGCCGTCGAGTGTCGTGCCGGCCAGCACCCGGTCGGCGATCGCCTCCACCGACGTCTCGTCGAGCGAGGACAGCCGCTCCAGCGCGGTGCGGACGCCGGCCTCGACCTCGCCGCGCACCGCGGCGACGATGTCATGCAGGTCGTCGCGCCACAGCGGCGC
>CAYLZU010000282.1:0-4754 GCA_964388005.1 uncultured Burkholderiaceae bacterium | reverse complement strand
CTCTTGCATGCCATGCAAGCGCTCTCCCAGCTGAGCTATACCCCCACGCAAGAGCCGCGCATTATATCCACCGTGGACCGGCAGGCAAATCGGACTTCGGAGTCGATGCCCTGCGCGGAGGCGAACCTGATCAACGCGCGCAACTGCCCGAAGCGCTCAGCGCGACCGCGCGTAGTCGATCATGCCCTGGAAGTCGACCACCACCGCCGGCTCGTCGCCCACCGTCCAGGCGTCGTGGCCGGACGGCAGCAGTGACACATCGCCGGGGCGGCAGTCGAACTCGGTGCCGTCGTCCATCAGAACGTGCAGCACACCGGAGAGGTGGTACTGGAAGTGCGGCGCCTCGCAGCTCTTCGTCTTCGCCAGCGGCTGCACCGAGGTCGCCCAGCGCCAGCCGGGATCGAAGGTGGCGCGGCCGATCATCGCCCCGCCGATTCTGATCAGCTCCAGCCGGCCCCTTGGGAATTCGCGCACTTCGTCTGGCTGCGCGAAGTTCTTCCATTCGGCATGGTCCGAATGGGCATGCACGTGCATCATGTCGTTCATCGTCTACTCCTTCGTTGCGCCGCCTGCGCCGCGGCCGTCGGTCCGCGCCGGGTCGTCGCGGGCCAGCACGTCGCGAAACGCCTCGGACCGCTTCCACGCCGGAATCGGCGGCTGGACGCCGGCGCGCGGCACATACGGTGAGGATTCGACGAGCTGCATCCGATGCATGTAGCGCGGGCAGTTGGGAAAGATCCGCCCCGCCCGTACCCGCACCACCAGCTGCGCGCCGGCGAAGTTCTCTAGCAGCGGATCGTCGGGCTGGATGTGGGCGCGGCCGTTGACGCGCAGCCGCCGCGGCTGCTCGAAGTCGATGAACAGCAGCGCCACCGCCGGATTGACGAGCACGTTGCCGAGGCTGCGGAACATGCCGTTGCCGTCGTAGCTCGGGAAAGCCAGCTCGTCGACGTCGATGACGCGCACGAACCCTGCGGGGCCGCCCTTGTACGAGCAGTCCGGAAGGCCATCGGCGTCCGCCGTGGCGAGGAAGAACATCGTCCGGCTTTCGATGAATCTTCGGTCCTCGGCGGTGAAGGCCTCGCGCCCAAGCGTCCCGTCGAGGCGGTCGGCGAGCCGGCGGGTGTCGAAGCGGTCCTGCAGCCAGCGCATGCCGGCGTGGTACACGGCATCAGGCGATGTCTTCATGCAGGCACAGGATGTTGCCCTCGGGGTCGCGGAACCAGGCCGCCTTCTCCGAACCGAGCACGCAGACATGGCCGACGGTCCTGAGGTCCGGCAGGTCGTAGTCGTCGAACTCGACGCCGCGGCCTTTCAGTTCGTCGATCGCCGCCACGATGTCGGCGACCTGGAAGCTGATCGCCGTGTGCTCCGCCTTCGTGCCTTCAGGCTTCGGGAACAGCGCGATCTCGGTGCCGCCGCAGCGATAGACGAACTTGCCGTCCGGCCGCGCCCCGAGCGGCACCAGTTGCAGCCGCTGCTCGTAGAACTGTCGTGCCCGCGTCAGATCCTTCACCGGCAGGATGCAGGTGACCTGGGTTGCGGTGACCGCGCTCATTTCTTCTCCGCCGCGACGACCCAGTTCTCGACCGGCGCCTTACCGGTCCGGATCGCGGTGGCCGTGGCGTCGAGCTTGCCGTCGCGGATCGTTCCCTTCCACAGCAGTCTTCCGTAGCGCGGGCTTTCGGTCTCGGCCTCGAACATCACCGTATCGCCGGCGGCCGTTGCCTTGTACGGCGCATCGGCATAGCCATAGCGGTCGCAGGCGGTGGAGCGGAAGCGGCCGTCCTTGAAGATCAGCGTGTCGGCGTCGCCGGAGGTCCTGCCGCGCTCGATGAACACGCCTTCGAAGCGGCGGCCGTCCAGGCCGCTGGCGAGCGCGAGAGCCGGCGCGATCGCGGCTGCGAGCATCGCCGCACGCAGGAGACGAGCGGCTGCGCTTGCAGGACCGCCTTCTCGCCGACGCTCGAAGGATTCGTCCTTGGAACGGCCCGACGTGGTCAGTGGACGACCTTCTCGCTGACGCTCGAAGGATTCGCACTTGGGACGGCCCTGCTTGCTCATTGGACTCCTCCTTGTCCTTGAACTGAGGGTGCCTATACTCGTCGCGCCGGCGCTGCGCCGCGATGGGCAGGATTGCGTATAGCGGCGCGCCGGCGACGCCTGTCGTGCGAGGTCGACGATGCTGAGCGCGAACGACTGCCGCGCCGGGCTCGGCGTGGTGCAGCAGCTTGCCGCCGCGAGCAGCAGCAGCGCCTTCGCGCAGCGCGGCGTCGAGCTGCTCGGCGCACTGGTCGCCTCGGAACTGACGACACTGTCGGTGTGCGACCTCGCCAGCGGCAGGCGCATGGTGGTCGGTATGCCCGCCGGCGCCATCGGCGCCGCCGACCGCGCCGCCTTCGACCGCCACTTCAGCGAGCATCCGCTGGTGCGGCATCACACCGACGGTGGCGGCCGCGATGCGCACCGGATCAGCGACTCGGTGCCGTTCGCCCGCTTCCGCGAGAGCGCGCTGTACAGCGACTACTACCGCCGCATCGGCATCGATCACGCCATCGCGCTGCCGCTGCACGTCGACGAGCGGGTGCTGGTGAGCTTCGTGCTCAACCGGCGCGGGCGCGACTTCAGCGACCGCGAGCGCGCCCTGCTCGACCTGATGGTGCCGAGCCTGGCGCAGCTGTACCTGCACATGCTGGCGCTGGACCGCGCCGACCTCGTCGCCAGGGGCATCGACGAACTCGCCGGCGCCGCGGCGGTCGGCTCGATCCGGCTTAGCCCCGCCGGCGAGGTGCGCGCGTTTTCGCCGCGCGCCGCCGAGCTGGCGCTGCGGCTCTGGGGCGTGCGACTACGTCGCGGCGCGGCGTTGCCGGCGGAACTGACGTCGTGGCTGGCGCGGCCGCTGCGCTGCGCAACGATCGCGTCGACCTTCCCGCCGCTGGTGCGCTCGACCATCAACGGCCGGATCACCGTGCGCACTTATCCGACCGTGCGTCCGGCCGGCGGCCTGCTGCTGCTGCTGGAAGAAGACCAGGCTGCGCCCGCTGGCGGTCGCGCCCGCTGGCCGCTGTCGCCGCGCGAGCACGAGGTGATGCGCTGGCTCTCCGCTGGCAAGACCGACCGCGACATCGGCGCCATCCTCGGCATCAGCCCGCGCACGGTGCACAAGCACCTGCAGCGGGTCTACGGCAAGCTCGGCGTCGAGACGCGGACGGCGGCGGTGATGCGCTGGCTGGGCCAACGCTGAGGCCGGCAGGCGGCCCGATTCAGGCGACCCTTTTCAGCGCCTCGCGCAGGCGCGCCAGCACGGTGTCGCGACCGATCAGCTCGAGCACGGCGTCGATCGACGGCGTCTGCGTGCGGCCGGTCACCGCCACCCGCACCGGTACCGCCAGCTGCGGCATCTTGATGCCCCGCTCGCCGATCACCTGCTTGATCAGCGCCGAGATCGCGGCGCGGTTCCACTCGATCGCCTCTGCCCGCTCGGCGAACAGCCGCACGGCGTCGGTGGCGCCTCCGGCAAGATGCTGGCGCAGCAGCGTCTCGTCGACGTCGTGCGGGGCGAAGAACAGCTGCGCCGCGTCGGCCAGTTCGTTCAGCGTCCGCGCGCGGTCCTTCAGCAGCGCCATCACCGGCGGCAGCGGCGGGCCTTCGATCGCCACGCCGCGCGCCGCCAGCCGCGGTTCGACCAGTGCCGCCAGGCGCGCGTCGTCGGCCTCCCTGATGTACTCGCCGTTGAGCCACAGCAGCTTGTCCGGATTGAACTGCGCCGGCGCCCGGTTCACGTGGTCGAGGTCGAACCACTCGACCAGCTGCGCGCGGGAGAACTTCTCGTCGTCGCCGTGGCTCCAGCCGAGCCGCGCCAGGTAGTTGAACAGCGCCTCGGGCAGGATGCCGTCGGCCTCGTACTGCATCACGCTGACGGCGCCGTGCCGCTTCGACAGCTTCTGCCCGTCAGGACCGAGGATCATCGGCAGGTGGCCGAAGGCGGGCAGGTCCGCGCCCAGCGCGCGGTAGATGTTGATCTGCCGCGGCGTGTTGTTGACGTGGTCGTCGCCGCGCAGCACGTGGGTGATGCGCATGTCGATGTCGTCGACCACCACCGCGAAGTTGTAGGTCGGCACCAGATCGGCGCCGCGAGCGATCACCAGGTCGTCGAGTTCGCTGTTGGCGATCGCGATCGGCCCCTTGACGAGGTCGTTCCAGGCCACCGCGCCGAAATCGGGATTGCGGAAGCGGACCACCGGCGCCACGCCCGCCGGCGGCGTCCTGCCGGCCGCGTTCTCCGGCCGCCAGCGGCCGTCGTAGCGCGGCTTCTCGCCGCGCGCCATCTGCGCCTCGCGCAGCGCATCGAGGTCCTCGCGGCTGGCGTAGCAGCGGTACGCCTGCCCGGCGGCGAGCATCCGCCCGATCACCTCGCGATAGCGGTCCAGCCGCGCGGTCTGCCGGATCGGCCCCTCGTCGTAGTCGAGGCCGAGCCAGGCCATGCTGTCGAGGATGACCTGCACCGCCTCCTCGGTCGAGCGCTCGAGATCGGTGTCCTCGATGCGCAGGATGAACTGGCCGCGGTGATGGCGCGCGTAAGCCCAGGAGAACAGCGCCGTGCGCGCCGTGCCCAGGTGCAGCATGCCGGTCGGGCTGGGGGCGATGCGGGTGCGGACGGTCATCAAGAAAAAGCCCGCACGCGCGGGCCTCGGAGGCAGTCGTGGTGGGTGGTACAGGGTTCGAACCTGTGACCCCTGCCGTGTGAAGGCAGT
>CAYLZU010000281.1:2118-4770 GCA_964388005.1 uncultured Burkholderiaceae bacterium | reverse complement strand
CGTCGTCGACCAGTGCTACCTGTGCGACATGTGCTACATGAGCAAGTGCCCGTACGTGCCGCCGCACCCGTGGAATCTCGACTTCCCGCACCTGATGCTGCGCGCCAAGGCGGTGCACTTCCGCAAGCACGGCGCCAGGTCGACCGACAAGTTCATGACCTCGACCGACAAGGTGGGCATGTTCGCCGGCATCCCGATCGTCACCGCGACCATCAATGCCGTGAACCGGACCGCGCCGGCGCGGGCGGCGATGGAGGGCATGCTGGGCCTGGAGCGTTCGGCATGGCGCCCCGAGTTCGCGCCGCGGAAATTCCGTTCGAAGGCGCGTTCGAACCCGAAGCGGCCGGTCAACGACGGCGAGCGCACGCCGGGGCGGGTGGCGGTGTTCGCGACCTGCTACGTCAACTACAACGAGCCCGGCATCGGCCACGATCTCATCGCGATCCTCGAGCACAACGAGATCCCGTACATGCTGATCGAGAAGGAGGCGTGCTGCGGCATGCCGAAGCTGGAGATCGGCGATCTCGAATCGGTCGAGCATCTGAAGAACATCAACGTTCCGCAGCTGGCACGGCTGGCGCGCGAGGGTTACGCCATCCTGACCTCGATTCCCTCCTGTACGCTGATGTTCAAGCAGGAGCTGCCGTTGATGTTCCCGGACGATGCCGACGTGCAGGCGGTGAAGAAAGCGATGTGGGACCCGTTCGAGTACCTCGTGGCCCGCCACAAGGACGGGCTGCTGAAGACCGACTTCAGGCAGCCGCTCGGCACCGTCTCGTATCACGTGCCCTGCCACGGCCGGGTGCAGAACATCGGCAGGAAAACCGAGGAACTGCTGAAACTGTTGCCGCAGACGAAGGTCAATACCGTCGAACGCTGCTCGGGGCATTCCGGTATCTGGGGCACGCGCAAGGAGTTCCACGCCATGGCGATGAAGATCGGTAAACCGGTGTTCAAGAGCATGGCGGGCGCGCAGCCGGATTTCATCAGCTCGGATTGCCAGCTGGCCGGCCGCCACATCGAGCAGGGTATCGAGCGGCACGCCGCCGAGGCGCTCGGCGGCAGGAAGCCCGAAGTTGCACATCCCATCACGCTCGTGCGCAGGGCGTACGGCATCTAGAGCAGAAAGGAGTCTGGAGTTGGATATGGCCATTTCGCGTGACAGCCTGCTGACGCTGGAGGCGTACTCGAAGAGCAGGAAGGACTTTCGCGCCAGGGTGATTGCGCACAAGAAGAACCGCACGCTCAGCCTCGGTTCGAACGTGACGCTGATCTTCGAGGACGAGCTGACGGTCCGCTACCAGATCCAGGAGATGCTGCGGATCGAGAAGACCTTCGACGAGGATGGCATCCAGGACGAGCTCGACGCCTACAACCCGCTGGTGCCGGACGGCACCAACCTGAAGGCGACGATGATGATCGAGTACGACGATCCCGTCGTGCGCAAGCGCGAGCTGGCGAAGCTGATCGGGATCGAGGACAGGACGTACGTCCAGGTCGACGGCTTCGACAGGGTCTACGCCATCGCCGACGAGGATCTCGAGCGCGAGAACGACGAGAAGACCTCGTCGGTGCACTTCCTGCGCTTCGAGTTCACGCCGCCGATGATCGAAGGCCTGAAGAAGGGCGCGGCGCTGGCGGTCGGCATCGACCACCCCAACTATCACGTGCGCGTCGACGAAGTGGCGCCGAACGTGCAGGCGTCGCTGGCGAAGGACTTCGCCTGACGAGTCGGCGCAGCAACGACTCCGACGACGGCGCAGCCGCCGGGAGGGCGGCTGCGCCGTTTTCCGCTCCGCGCAAGGGCCGCGGCGCGGTCAGCAACCTGCCGCACCGGTTCGAGTCGGTCGCGCGGCAGGCCGACGGCGACGCGCTCGACGCGCTTCTCGCCGACGGCGAGGACCTCGTGCCGCCACTGCCCACCGAGGTCCGGGACGAGCAGGTCAAGAGCCTGCTCGCCTGGAACGACTCGCCGGATCTCGGCTTCGACCGCTCGATCAACCCCTATCGCGGCTGCGAGCACGGCTGCGTCTACTGCTACGCGCGGCCGACGCACAGCTACCTCAACCTGTCGCCGGGGCTGGACTTCGAAACGAAGCTGGTGGCCAAGGTCAATGCCGCCGAGGTGCTGCGTCGCGAGCTTGCCGCTCCCGGCTATCGCGCCGCCGTGGTCAACCTCGGCTCGGCCACCGACGCCTACCAGCCGGTCGAGCGCGATCTGCGCCTCACCCGCGCGGTGCTGGAAGTGCTGGCGGAGGCGAAACATCCGGTGGCGATCGTCACCAAGTCGAGCCTGATCGAGCGCGATCTCGATCTGCTGGTGCCGATGGCGGCGAAGCAGCTCACGGCGGCGTTCATCAGCGTCACCACGCTGGATCACGAACTGTCCCGCGCGCTGGAGCCGCGGGCGGCGAGCCCGACCCGGCGACTGCGCACGATCGAGGCGCTGGCGCGGGCGGGAGTGCCGGTGTGCGTGAACGTGGCGCCGGTGATTCCGTTCGTCAACGAGCCGGAGATCGAGCGCCTGCTCGAGGCGGCCGCTGCCGCCGGCGCCCGTGCCGCCTTCTACACCGTGCTGCGACTGCCGTGGGAGGTGGCGCCGCTGTTCAGGGACTGGCTGGCGGCGCACATGCCGCTGCGCGCCGAGCGGGT
>CAYLZU010000281.1:0-2108 GCA_964388005.1 uncultured Burkholderiaceae bacterium | reverse complement strand
GCCGCGATTACAAGGCCGACTTCGCTACCCGGATGAAGGGCAGCGGCCCGTGGGCGGGACTGATCCGGCAGCGCTTCGACAAGGCCTGTGCCCGACTCGGACTCGGCAAGGGGCGGTTTGAACTGCGCGCGGATCTGTTCCGGCCACCGCGCCTCGGGCCGCAGCTCGACCTGTTCTGAGCGCCGGCGCCGTGGCGGGGGCGCAATCGGCTGGCCGAACCCGTCAGGACTCGAAGATCGTCTGCAACAACAGCGCCAGCACGGTCATCAGCACGGTGGCGCCGACCATCAGCGTGGCGATGGCGACCAGGACCGCGTCCCAGCCGCTGCTGTTTCGACGATCGGCTCCGGCATTGAAGCGGGCATCGAATCGCTGGTCCGGCATCAGTGCCAGCACCAGCGCCTCGATGAAGCCCGCCACCACCGGCACCATCAGCACGAAGAATGCCGGCGACTGATACCAGTTGCGCACGCCGACGAGCAGCGGCGTCGTCAGCGCCGTGATGGCCAGCGGCAGCCACCAGCGCCGCTGGCCGAGGTAGACGCGGTGGGCGCCCCCCGCGCCGAGCAGGAAGGCCAGGAGCGCGGCAACGGATTTGCGGCGAAACGTCACGTCGGCGGCGATGGTTCGAAGTCGCGGCCATGGTAGCCGGGTTCGCGACCGCGACTGCCTTGCCGAAGACCGCGGCCTCGACTGCCGGCGCGGTTTGTCCGGGGTCGTGCTCTCGGCTAGAATCGCGTCCTTTTCGGGCGTGCAAGCGCCGGATTTTCAAAGGGAAGATCATCCATGGTCGTCATCCGACTGGCCCGCGGAGGCGCCAAGAAGCGTCCGTTCTACAACATCGTTGCCACCGATTCGCGCAATCCGCGCGACGGCCGATTCATCGAGCGCGTCGGCTTCTACAACCCGGTCGCCGCCGGAGGCGAGGCGAAGTTCAGAGTCGCGTCCGATCGTCTGACGTACTGGCAGGGGGTCGGCGCGCAGTTGTCGCCGACGGTTGCCCGTCTCGTCAAGGAGTTTGGCAAGCCTGCCGCCTGAGCCGGCTCGGGTGCCGCCGGCGGACCTGGTCGAACTCGGTGTCTTCCGCGGTGCCTACGGAGTCAAGGGCTGGGTGCGGGTGCAGCCGCACTCGGCGCAGGCGGACGTGCTGCGCGCGTGCCGGCGGTGGTGGCTGATCAGCGACGGCTGCCGCGACTTCGGCGTGGCGGGTGTCCGGCGGCACGGGTCGGCACTGGTCGCGAAGCTGGAGGGGTGCGAGACGCCGGAGCAGGCCAACGCGTTGCGCGGGGCGCGGATCGCGGTGTCGAGGGCGGAGTTTCCGCCGGCCGCCGAGGGTGAGGTGTACTGGGTGGACCTTCTGGGCGCCCGTGTGATCAACCGCAGCGGGGTCGAGCTCGGCACGGTGGCGGAGGTGTTCAACAGCGGAGCCCAGGACCTGCTCGAGGTCAGGCGGGGCGAACGGGTGCTGCTGGTGCCGATCATCGAACGCTATGTCGACGCGATCGATCTCGACGCTCGGCTGGTACGGGTTGACTGGGAAGAAGACTGGTAGTCAGGGCAGGAACACGATGCGGTTCGATATCGTCACGCTGTTTCCGGAGATGTTCGCCGCGGTTACCGACCACGGCATCACCCGGCGCGCGCGCGAACTCGGACTGTGGCGGCTGGCGACATGGAACCCGCGCGACTTCACCGGCGACCGTCATCGCACCGTCGATGACCGCCCCTTCGGCGGCGGCCCTGGCATGGTGCTGATGGCGGAGCCGCTGGCGGCCGCGGTCGAGGCGGCGCGGGCGGCGCAGCGCGGCGCCGGGCTCGACCCGGGACCGGTGGTTGCGCTCGCCACCGGCGGCCGGCCGCTGACCGATCGGCGCGTGCGCCGGTGGGCCCGAGACGGCGGCGGCATCGTCCTCGTCTGCGGCCGCTACGAGGGCATCGACCAGCGCTTCCTCGACGCCTGCGTCGACGAGGAGATCTCGATCGGCGACTTCGTGCTGTCCGGCGGCGAGATCGCGGCGATGGCGGTCATCGACGCGGTGGTGCGCCAGCTGCCAGGGGCGCTGAAGCTCGAGTCGGCGGCCGACGAGTCGTTCGTCTCCGGCCTGCTC
>CAYLZU010000280.1:0-4778 GCA_964388005.1 uncultured Burkholderiaceae bacterium | reverse complement strand
GGCGGCGGTGCAGACACGGTGATCGGCGCAGACGCCGATCACCGCGAGCCGGGCGAAGAACCCGGCCGGCACGGTCGCGCCGGCGCGGGCGGCGGCGGCGTCGAGCGCATCGAGCAGGCGCCGGCGCTCCGGCGACTCGCGCCGCTGGCTGGCCGGGAAGGCGGCGCGGCCGTCGCCGCCCATCGGCGTGGCGCGGCGCGAGCGGCCGACCGGGTCGGCCGCCAGCGTGCGGAAGAACTGCCGCCGCGACACCGCCGGACCGGGATCGACCGGCTCCGGCGGCGGCGGGATCTGCGCCGGCATCAGTTGCGGCGGCAGCGGCCGTTCGACGAAGCGCGGCGCCGGGCGCGGGTCGTGCACCGCCTCCAGCCAGAGGACGATCCGTTCGGTCGCCGCCCGCGCCGGGTGCGCGCCGGCGCCTCCGGCGCTGCACTGCTGGCACCAGCCGCGATCGACGAGCGCGATGCCGCGTTCGCCGGCGGCCTCGTGCAGGGCCGCCAGGCGCCCAGCCGAAAGGCCGCCGAGGCAGGGCACCTCGATGGCGTGCGCCGAGCGCTGTCCTGCTGGCACCTTGGCGCACTCGATCTCGAGCGGCTGCTGGCCGGGGGCAGGCGCGGCGATCTCGAAGCCGTCGAGCGCCAGCGCCTCGGTCGGGCAGGCGGCCATGCAGCGGCCGCAGTGCAGGCAACCGTCGGCCAGCGCCACCCGGTCGACGGTCACGTCGAGCACGCCGGCCGGGCAGGCCGAGGCGCAGGCGCGGCAGCCGCCGAAGTCGCTGCGCAGCGGCAGGCAGGCGCCTTCGGCAAGCCGCAGGCGCGCGCCGTCATTCAGGGCGTGCAGGCTGGTCTCCATGTCCCCCCGCGATTCCGGGCGCAGATCTGCGGCGCGCGGACCGCGTTGTCTGACTGGTCTTCTGCAAGAACAGTGCCTGCACCGACGAACGCGTGGAATCAATGGGTTATCGACAGCCGTCGCTGATCGCTGTTACCGTCCGGTAACTAGAAGCGGGCGCCGCGGTGGCAGGACGTTACCGAACGGTGACCACGAGGGAGACATCGAGCGATGCATCGCCGCGGCTTTTCGGGCGCGCTCGCGGCTCTTGCCGCGACTCCGGTGCTGCGGGCACAACCGCCGACGATTCGCTTTGGCATCACCGCGGTGTTCCTGTATGACCGGCTGCGCATGCTGGCCCGCTGGCAGTCGGTGCTGGAGGCCGCCACCGGCACCCGGGTCCAGTTCGTCCAGCGCGGCACTTATTCGCCGGTCATCGACGGCCTGCGCGCCGGGCAGATCGACTTCGCCTGGATCTGCGGCTTTCCGTATGTGCTGCACGCGCGCGAGTTCCGCCTGGTGGCGGTGCCGCTGTGGCGCAACCGGCCCCTGTATCAGAGCTATCTGATCGCCGGCAGCCAGTCGAAGGCGGCGGGGCTCGCCGATCTGCGCGGCCGCAGCTTCGCGTTCTCCGACCCGCTGTCGAACTCCGGCTACCTGTACGTGCGCTACCTGCTGGCGCAGCAGAAGCTGCGCGCCGACGAGTACTTCGGCCGCAGCTTCTTCGCCCATTCGCACCCGAACGTGGTCGAGGCGGTGGCCGAGGGGCTGGCCGAGGGCGGCGCCGTCGACGGCTACGTGTGGGAGGTGCTGGCCGAGGTCTTGCCGTCGGTGACGGCGCGCACCCGCGTGCTGCAGCGCTCGCCCGACTTCGGCTTTCCGCCTATCGTCGCCGCCGCCCACGTCGACGCGGCCACGCAGGCGCGCATGCAGCAGGCGCTGCTGGCGATGCACGAGTCGGCCGACGGCCGCGCCGTGCTCGACGAACTGCGGCTGGACCGGCTCGAGGCGGGCTCGCCGGCGCTGTTCGACTCGATCGCGCAGATGGCGAATTTCGTCGGATGAGCCCGGCCGGCCTCCCGCCCGTCGACGGCGCCGCCCGCTGGGCGGGCACCGCCGCGCGCGCGCCGGACCTCGTCACGGACGACGCGACGGGCGCGCCGCGCGACGCCGGCCCGGACGGCGCACAGGGCCGTCCCGACCGCGAGTCCTCACGGGAACAACGGGACGGCGGCGCCCCCGTCGCGCAGAGCGAGCCGCTGCGGCACCCGCTGCGCTGGAGCTACCGGCTGAAGGTGCCGCTGGCGCTCGGCGTGGTGGCGCTGGCAGCCGGCATCGCGGTGGCGATGACCACCTACCTGCTCGTCTACCGCTACGTCGAGGCCAACGCGGTGGCGCAGGCGCAGCGGCTGGCGCGCACGCTGGCGCGCTCGCTGGCGCCGGCGGTGCTGGCGAACGACGTCTGGCAGGCCTTCCAGACCGTGCGCGCCTCGTCGCTCGCCTCGGCACCGGGCGCGGTGCCGTCGGTGCACGTCTGGGTCGTCGACGCCGAGGACACGGTGTTCGTCGCGCTGGACCCGCGCAGCCATCCGCTCGGCACGCCCGCCAGCCGCCTGCCCGGGCCGCTGGCGGCGGCGGCGCGCTGGATCGGCGAGCAGCGGCCGGAAGCGACCTACGTGTTCGAGGACGAGGCGTCGAACACCCTGATCGTCGCCGAGCGGCTGGTCGGCGAGGAGGAGGCGCTGCTCGGCGGCGTCATCGTGCAGCAGGAGCGCGCGATCTCGCGGGCGCAGGCGCGCGAGGTCGCCGAGCGGCTGGCGGCACTCGGCTCGATCGCGATCATCATCGTCGGCGGCCTCGGCTGGTTCGGCGGCCGGCGGATGATCCGGCCGCTGGAGCGGCTGCGCGCGGCGATGCGCGCGGCGCCGACGTCGAACGTGCGGCCGGCGGTGAGGGAGGTCAGCCGCCTGAACGACGAGGTCGGCGATCTCGGCAACGCCTTCCTCGGCATGATGGACGAGATCGACGCCAAGCGCCGGCTCGAGCGCGAGATGCTCAATGCCGAGCGGATGGCCAGCATCGGCAGGCTTGCCGCCGGCATCGCCCACGAGGTCAACAATCCGCTCGGCGGCATGCTGGCGGCAATCGCCAACCGGCGGCTGCGCGGCGGCGTCGACGAGGCGACCGATCGCACGCTGGCGCTGCTCGATCGCGGCCTGCAGCAGATCCACTCCACCGTCAGCGCGCTGCTGAACGAGGCGCGGCGCGAGCTGCACGAACTGCGCGACGACGACCTGCATGATCTGTACCTGCTGCTGCACCCGGAGGCGCACAACCGCGGCTGCGCGCTCGACTGGCAGGTGCGGGTGCCGGCCGGCGGCGCGCTGCCGTCGGTGCCGGTGCGGCAGGTGCTGTTGAACCTGACGCTGAACGCCATCGCCGCCGCTGCCGCCGGCCGGGTGCAGGTGCGCACCGAAGAGACCGGCGGCGAGTGGTGGCTGTACGTGGCCAACACCGGCGCCGCGCTCGGCGCCGCCGACTTCACGCAACTGGTCGAGGCGCAGCCGCGCAGCGACGACGGCCGTACCGGACTCGGCCTGTGGATCACGGCGCGCATCCTGCACACGGTCGACGGCCGGCTCGAGCTCGCGGCAGCGCCTCGCGAGGGCTTCGCCACCGAACTGATCGCCGCCTTCCCGTTGCACCGGAGCAGCGCATCGCAATGAACATCTGCCTGATCGAAGACGACCCCATCATGGGCGAGACCCTCGCCGAACGGCTGACGCTCGAAGGCTTCGGCTGCCGCTGGCTGCGCAGCGGCGCGGCGGCGGTCGCGCTCGACCCGGCCGAGCCCTTCGACGCCTTCGTCAGCGACGTGCGGCTGCCCGACATGGCCGGGCCGGCGCTGTTCGCGCGACTGCAGCCTTCCTTCGCCGGCAAGCCGTGGATCTTCATCACCGGCTACGGCACCGCCGCCCAGCGCGAGGCGCTGCTCGACGCCGGCGCCGCCGACTTCTTCACCAAGCCGCTGGACATCGACCGGCTGATCCGCCGCCTGCGCGGCTTCGGCCGGGCCGGAGCCGTCGACCGGCGGCTCGACCCCGAGGTCTGCCCGCTCGGCGTCTCCAGCGAGATGAAGCGGCTGCACGAGACGGTGCTACGGCTCGGCACGCACTGGGACACGGTGCTCGTCACCGGTGAATCGGGCGCCGGCAAGGAGGAGCTGGCCCGCTGCCTGCACCGGACCTCGCTCGGCGAGGCGCCGTTCGTGGCCGTCAACGCCGCCTCGCTGCCGGAGACGCTGATCGAGGCGGAACTGTTCGGCTACGAACGCGGCGCCTTCACCGGCGCGCAGAAGATGCATCGCGGCAAGTTCGAGCAGGCCAACGGCGGCACGCTGTTCCTCGACGAGATCGGCGACATGCCGGGCGCGCTGCAGGCGCGGCTGCTGCGCGTGCTGCAGGACCGCTCGATCACCCGGCTGGGCTCGGAGGAGACGATCAAGCTCGCGGTGCGGGTGATCCTGGCCACGCACAAGCGGCTGAACGACGAGGTCCGCGCCGGCCGCTTCCGCGAGGACCTGTACTACCGCATCAACGTCGTCCACCTGCGCGTGCCGCCGCTGCGCAGCCGGCCCGAGGACGTGCTGTGGCTGGCGCACCGCTTCGTCGCCGACTGGAACCGGGCGCACCCCGACGCGGCGCGCGAACTGACCGGAGACGGCGAGCGGGTGCTGATGCGGCAGCCTTGGCCGGGCAACGTGCGCGAGCTGCGCAACACGATCGAGCGCGCTTGCCTGCTGTCGCAGCAGCGCTGGATCGACACCGAGCTGCTGGCCAGTCAGGATCCGTCGGCGCCCGAACCGCCGTCCGCGCTCGCCCCTGTCGCCGACCTGCAACGGCTCGAACACTTCCTCAGGGAGCAGGAGCGCGGCTACATCCAGCGCG
>CAYLZU010000279.1:0-4780 GCA_964388005.1 uncultured Burkholderiaceae bacterium | reverse complement strand
TGCCCACACCGGGAGCGCCTCCGCCGACATTTCCCGCGGCGCCGGGCTGATTGACTCCCGGGTCGACGACACCACGACCCGGCGCCCCCACGCCGGGTGTCGCCGCTGCGGCAGCCGCGGCCGGGCGAGCGACACAGCCCACGGGAACGCCCGGCGATGTGCAGTAGATCACCGCCGCGCCGGCCGCCGGACGATCGACACAGCCGGCCGGAACACCGGGCGAAGTGCAGTAGACCTGAGCCTGAGCGATGGAGGCGACTGCGCCGAGGCCGGTGGCCAGGAAGAATTCACGAAGTTTGTATCTCATTTCCTGTTCCTCGCATCAGATCGCAGGAGGTCGATCCTCCCGCAGGTTTCGACGACGACTGATCCTAGGCGTCGCGAACATCGCGAACCCGGGGAAACGGGCGGGATACATGACGCAGGTCAAACGACAACTCTCGGGCCATGAGAAACGACAGCTGTCCATCGCGGCAATCTTTGCCTGCAAGAAGCGCGGTCGATCCGGGCGTTCGCCGACAACCAGCTTCGGGCCGCGGCCGTCAGCCGCGACGCCTCGAGAGCAGCCAATCCGGCGCATCGATCGAGATCGGCGCGATCCGCCAAAGGAGAGAAACGTGAACCCAGACAGCAGATCCGATGCCGAACGCGAGCAGCGCATCGCCTCCCGGCTCCTCGATGTCCTCGTGCGCGCCGGCTTCATCGCGATCCTGGCGCTGCTCTGTTACCGGGTCTTCGCGCCGTTCCTGACCCTGATGACCTGGGCGGTGATTCTGGCCGTCGCGCTGTATCCCCTGCATCAATCCGTTGCGCGCAGGATCGCCGGTCGGCAGGGGCTCGCGGCGACGCTCATCGTGGTTCTGGCCACGGCACTGATCGTCGTGCCGTCCGCCCTGCTGATGCGTTCGCTGGGTGATTCGGTGCGCCAGCTCGTCGACGACGTGCAGACGAACTCGCTCGCGATCGCGGCACCGAGTGACTCCGTGGCCGCGTGGCCTGTCGTCGGGCCGAAGCTGTATGCGCTGTGGTCGCAGGCGCATGCCGACCTGCCGGCGCTGGTTCACAGCCTGCAGCCGCAGGTCGGCGAGCTCGTGAAGTCAGCGCTCGGCTTCGTCGCGAGCATCGGCGGCGGACTGCTGCTGTTCCTGGCCGCGCTGGTCGTCGCGGGAATCATCATGGCCTTCGGCCAGGGAGCTGACCGTACCGCGCGGGAGATCTTCGAGCGCGTCACGGGCCAGGCTCGCGGGGCGGAACTCGCGCCATTGTCCACGGCGACCATTCGCGCCGTCGCCCTGGGCGTTCTCGGCGTGGCCTTCATCCAGGCGCTCATCGTCGGCGTGATCCTGTTGCTTGCCGGCGTGCCGTGGGCCGGCGTGCTCGCGCTCGTCGTCCTGGTGCTCGGCATCGCCCAGGTGCCGGCGCTGGTCGTCACCGTGCCCGTGATCGGCTACATCTGGTGGAGCGGCGACTACGGCAACGGCGCGGCGATCGGCTACACCGTGCTGCTGCTCGTCGCGGGAACGGCCGACAACGTGCTGAAGCCGCTGCTGCTCGGCCGCGGCGTCGAGGTGCCGATGCCGGTGATCCTGTTCGGCGCGCTCGGCGGCATGGCGGCCTCGGGAATCCTCGGCATGTTCGTCGGCGCCACCTTGCTGGCGCTGGGCTACCAGATCTTCATGAGCTGGGTGGCGCACAACCCGGATGCGCAGAAGTCCGAGCCGGCGGGCGACAGCCCGCCGGCAGGCTGAGCCGATCTTCATCGGGCGCGGCACATGCACGCCGCGGTGCCGGACTCCCGGACAGCGCATGTGCAGGGCCAGCCCGCGCCTTGCCGAGGGTCAACCCGCGCGCGGCGCGATCACGGGGCGAGCATCGACGCGATCCGCCGCGAGCGCAGCACGGCGTCGCTGAATTCGACGAAGCCCTGCGCATCCGACGGCGGCGCGGCGAGGCCCGTCACTTCGTCGCTGCCGCGGCGCGGCGCCCAGACCGTCCGCTCGTCGAGCAGGTAGGCGCCATAGGCGGTGCGCACATCGCTTCGCGCTTCCGCATCGATCTCCCGCTGCAGCATGTGCGCGGCCACCGCGGCGTTGGAAATCACGGCGGCCTCGATCAGTGCCTCGCGGTAGCGCGGATGGCGCGTCACCTCGGCGCCGAACGTGGCCTGCATCTTCCTGGCCGCGGCCTGCACGACGACCTGCAGGCGCTCGATCAGCATGCGGATGGTGTGCTTCGACGACAGGGCAAGGTAATCAGCCGGATCGAGGAACACGTCGACGGCGGCGGTCACGGCGCCGCAGCCGCTGTGGCCGAGCACCACGATCAGCTTCAGGCTATCGCCGAGGTGCTCCAGCGCGTACTTGAGGCTGCCCCGGACATCGTCGCCGAGCGTGTTGCCGGCCACCCGCACGACGAACAGGTCGTTGGGGCCCTCGTTGAAGATCAGTTCGATCGGTACCCTGGCGTCGGCGCAGCCGAGCACGGCGGCGAAAGGTCGCTGCGCCGGCGCGCCGCTGCCGATGTCCAGCAAGCCGAGGTCCTGCCCGCTGATCGGTATCACGCTCCTGGCAGTTCCGGCCCCCGGATCGTCGAGCCGCGCGAAAAGATCGGCAAAGGCGCGGTTGCCTTCGTCCATCCGGCGCCGGGCGGCATCGGCATCGACAGGCCGGATGCGCGCGGCGCCGGCATCGTCGGCACAGCGGTAGGTGATCTCGACAGCCTTCATCGGGTTCCCGACAGCGGCTTCAGCGCCCCGGCAGTGCGCCCGAGGACCGGGCCACCGCGCTCGCCATGAGCTTGTCCTCGCCGCACCCGGCTCAGCGCGGCACTTCCTTCCAGCCCGCGCCGGGATCGAAGGCCGTCAACTTGGCGCCGAGCTGCGCCGATGATTTGCCGAGGTCCTTCTCGTAGACCTTGCCGTTGTGGTTGACGATGAAGGTCATCACGCCGGTCTCGCCGTACGCCGCCGGGTACGCGACCATGGCGAAGCCGGCAATCATGCGGCCGTTGATCACGTAGCTGTAGGCGCCGCCCGGCGCATGCTGGCCCTGGCGCGTCAGGATGCGGAAGTGATAGCCGCGGTACGGTTCTCCGGCCTTGCGGCCTTCGAGGTAGGCGGTGCTTTCGGCGACCAGCGGCCCGAGCGGGCTTTCTTCTTCGCCCTTCGCGGCGTCGGCCGGCCAATACAAGCCGTCCTGTCGGCCCGGCGTGCTGGCCAGCTTCTGCGCGTACTGCAGCACGCCGTCGCCGTCGCGATCGACCGCGGCATAAGCGCGCTGCGCGTCGACATACGCGCGCAGCACATAGATTGCGTTTAACTCGTTGCCGCCGATGCGGCGATTGACGAGTTCTTCCCGGCCCTCCTCGGTGGCGAAGCGCCAGCGGTCGCCGGCGCGGACGATGGGGATCGGCACCGGCCACGCCTGGTCGCCGATCACCAGCACACGCCGGTCCGGGGCCGGTTCCTTCAGCACCCGCAGCGTCTGCATGGCCTCCAGGATCTTCGCCCGCGTGGCGCTGGTCGCCGCGCGATCGGACGGGACGATCAGGTCTTTGTGCTCGTCGCCGAAGATCGCGATCATCGCCGCGTCGCTGTCAGCCTTCAGGGCCGCCATCACCGCGTCGACCGCCGCTTCCGGCGTCGCGAACGTCTCCTGCCGGGCGGTCGCCGCGAGCGGAACCGCCGCCACCAGCGCCAGCGCGAAGCGGAAAAGGAACGAGAAGAGGCGGGTCGTGGTCATGGCGGATGCCTTGCGGGGAGCTGCAATGAAGAGGGTCATTAGGGTGCTCCTGCCATCAGCGACGGCCACCGCCGCCGCGCCCGCCACCACCACCGCCACGTCCACCGCCGCCACGGGCGCCACCGCTGCTCGGCGCCTGCCGGGCACTCGCGCCGGCCGACGCGCCGCGGCTCGATGCGCCACGGGAACTGTCCATCTGCGCCTGTCGACCGGAGCCATAGCTGCCGAACGCGTCGCCGCCGCCCCCGCCGCCCCGACTGGCGCTCGCGCCGCCCATGCCGCCGCCCATGCCGCCGCCGCCAGGTTGCGCCGAGGCGCGAGCCGCCCCGCCGCCCGCCGCCCCGCCGCCCGCCGCTCCGCCGCCCGCCGCTCCGGCGCCGCCAGCCCCCGCCCGCGCATCGCCCGCACGAGCGGACGAGCCGGTCTTGCCGACGGAACCGCTGACCTGGCCGGGCTGCTTGTTCGACTTCCAGGCCGTGCCGCCCTGCTGGCCGGTGGCGCCGCTGCGGTTGACGCTGCTGCTGCTGCTGACGCTCGTGCTGCGGTTGACGTTGATGTTGGTGTCGCCGCAGCAGCCGTAACGGTTGCCGCTCCAGGCGGCGCCGATCGCCGCCCCCCAGACGACGCCGGCGGCCATCGCGGCGCCGGGCGGATAGGGGTAGTAGTAGGCGGGATACGGCGCCGGGTAATAGCCGTAGACCGGTGTCGCGCTGTAGACAACGACGGTCGACGGGTTGTACTGCGGCACGTAGATCACCTCCGGATCGGCCGGCGCGATGATCACGATCTCCTTCTCGGTCTTCACGACCTGCTTGTCGTCGCTCTTGAGGTTGCCTGCGGCCTGCGCCTTGCGGCGAAAGGTCTGGACGGCCTCGATCACGGCGCCCTGGTCGGCGACCACGGCTTCGCCGAGCGCGGCCGTCCAGTCGAGATCGGCGCTCATCTTCTTCACCACGTCCGGATAGTTGAGCAGCGACTTCACCGGGTCGTCCCATTTCTCGTCGATGGGCCGCTTGGGGTCGCTCTTGCGCTTGTCCAGG
>CAYLZU010000278.1:0-4784 GCA_964388005.1 uncultured Burkholderiaceae bacterium | reverse complement strand
TGCTGCTTCAGGATGTCGATCACTGCGGCGCGGTCCATGTTGCCCCGTCTGGCGCGTGCCGGTCCGAATGCCGGACGATGCCCAACATTATGCAAGCTCGATGTCGGCGTGCGATCGAAAAGGGTACGGGGGCCTGCCACCGAGCAGAACGGGCGGTTGCCGACTCTGCGCGCCATCGCTGGCTGGTGCGGCCGGCCAGCCTGATGAAGCTGACCGATGCCCGCCTCGAACGGCTGCCGCAGGCGGAGCGCGGCCGCTGACAGGCGACCAGGTCAGACTCTCCACCTCCTGCTGCCGACGCCGGCATGCGGAGGCTCGCCCGCTGACTGTTGTTTCGCGATGGCTGACTCATGCAGATTCTCAACCAGATTTACAATCTGCACCCTCTCCAGGCCGACTCATGATCCCCCGCGACGCCCATGCCCACCTGCGCACGCTGCTGGGCGGCTTTCCGGTCGTCACCCTGACCGGCCCGCGGCAGTCGGGCAAGACGACGCTCGCCAAGGCCGTCCTGCCGGACCGGCCGTACTTCTCGCTGGAGGATCCGGACATTCGGGCACAGGCGCTCGACGATCCGCGTGCCTTCCTCGGCCGCCTGCCCGACGGCGGTGTACTGGACGAGATCCAGCGGGCACCGGAGTTGCTGTCCTACCTGCAGACCCGTGTCGATGCCGATGGCCGCATGGGCCTGTTCCTGCTGACCGGTTCGCAGCAGTTTGGGTTGCTGTCGGGCGTCACGCAGTCGCTGGCCGGGCGCACGGCCTTCCTGGAACTGCTGCCGCTGTCGCTGCACGAGCTGGCCGCCGCCGGAATCGTGCCGCCGGGCATCGACGATGCGCTGCTCGCCGGCGGCTATCCGGCGCTATACGACCGGGCGCTGCTGCCGCGGGACTGGTTCCCGGCCTACGTGACGGCGTATCTGGAACGCGACGTCCGGCAACTCGTGCAGGTGCAGAACCTCGACGCCTTCCAGCGCTTCGTGCGGCTGTGCTCCGGGCGCAGCGGCCAGATCCTGAACTTCTCGTCGCTGGCAACCGACTGCGGCATCAGCCACAACACGGCGCGCGCCTGGATCTCGGTGCTGGAAGCGAGCTACGTGCTGTTCCAGCTGCGGCCGCATCACGAAAACTTCAACAAGCGGCTGATCAAGGCGCCGAAGCTGTACTTCCTCGACACGGGCCTGCTGTGCTGGCTGCTCGGCATCCGCGAGGTGGCGCAGCTCGCCACGCATCCGCTGCGCGGTGCGATTTTCGAAACCTTCGTCGTCGCCGAACTCGTCAAGACCCTGGCCAACCGCGGCGAGCGTCCGGCGCTCTACTACTGGCGCGACAGCAACGGCAACGAGGTCGACGTGATCGCCGAAGTGGGCGCCAAGCTGATGCCGGTCGAGATCAAGTCGGGGCAGACGGTGAATCGTGACTTCTTCACCTCGATCGACCGCTGGCGCGCGCTGGCCGGCGGGCGCGCCTTTTCGCCCACGCTCGTCTACGGCGGCGTCGAGCCGTTCGAACGGAAGGGCACGCGTGTGCTCGGCTGGAACGCGGTGGCGGACGTGTTTCGAGGCTGAACGGGCACGCGCCGCCGGTTGCTCCGGCCTGATCGCGCACTATCCTTTCGGCATCCCGCTCACCGCCGCCAGCGCTCGATGACCACCCTGTCCGCAGCCTGCCCGTCGCGCATCGACCGCTGCCGCCCGACGCTGGCCGGAGCACTGCTTGCCGCTGCGGCGACGGCCGCGCTTGTGCTGGGTGGGCCGACGCACGCCAAGCCGCTGCGCTTCGCCAGCGCCTTCGACCCGCAGTCGATGGACCCACATGCGCTGGCGCTGCTGTACCAGTCGCGCGTGGTGAGCCAGATCTACGACTCGCTCGTGGGCCGCGACCGCGACTTCAGGCTTGAACCGGCGCTGGCCACGTCGTGGCGGATGGTCGACGCGCGCACCTGGCGCTTCACCCTGCGGCCGAACGTGAGGTTCCACGACGGCACGCCGCTCGCCGCCGACGATGTCGTGTTCTCGATCGAGCGCGCGCTGGCCAAAACCTCGCAGCGCGCCTTCCAGCTGCGCGGCGTCACCGGCGCGCGCAGGGTCGACGATCTGACCGTCGACGTGCTGCTTGCCTCGCCCGACGCCGTACTGCCGGAGAAGCTGATCTTCATCGGCATCATGAGCAAGGCGTGGGCGGAGAAGAACGGCGTCAGCGTGCCGCAGGACTTCAACGCCAGGCAGGAGACCTTCGCCGTGCGCAACGCCAACGGCACGGGCCCCTTCATGCTCAGGCGCTACGAGCCGGATGCGCGGCTGTCGCTCGCCGCCAACCCGCACTGGTGGGGCCGCGGAACCCCGCACGGCGGCGGCAACGTCACCGAGGTGACCTACACCGTGATCCAGTCGGATGCGACGCGGATGGCGGCGCTGGCCACCGGCGAGGCCGACTTCGTGATCGATCCGCCGTTCCAGGACCTGGCGCGGCTTTCGCAGGACAAGCGGCTGAAGTTCGTCTCGACCACCGACATCGGCACCCAGTACCTCGGCTTCGACCAGTGGCGAGCGGAACTGGAAAGCAGCGACATCAAGGGCCGCAACCCGTTCAAGGACCTGCGCGTGCGCCGGGCGGTGTACCAGGCCATCGACATCGACTCGATCGTCGCCAAGGTGCTGCGCGGGCAGGCCACGCCGACCGGATCGTTCGTCTCGGCGCTGGTCGACGGCTATCTGCCCGAACTCGACCGCCGCCTGCCGTACGACCCCGCCGCGGCGCGGACGCTGCTCAAGGAAGCGGGCTATCCGAACGGCTTCGCGGTGCAGCTGGACTGCGTCAACGTCACCTTCCGCGCCGCCGTGTGCCAGGCGATTTCGGCGATGCTGGCGCAGGTGGGCGTCCGCGTCACCTTCCAGCCGGCGCCAAGCGCGCTGTTCTTCCCCAAGCTGACGCAGGCGACCACCAGCTTCTTCGAGTTCGGCTGGAGCCCGACCACCGACCCGTGGAGCATGCTCAACTCGATCGTGCGCAGCTACGACGGCAGCGGCGCCGGCCAGTTCAACGGCGGCCGCTACGCGAACCCCCGGCTCGACGCGCTGATCGACGCGATCCGCGTCGAGCCCGACCTGGCCCGCCGCCGGCAGCTCACCGGCGACGCCTTGCGGCTGATGGCCGAAGATCTGCCGCTACTGCCGCTTTACCGGCGCAAGATCAGCTGGGTGATGCGGCCGAACATCCACGTCGTGCCGTGGCCGAACGACATCCTGGAGCTGCGCTTCGTGCGGATCGACTGATCGCCCGCTTCCCGATCGTCACCCCGGCGTTCTCCTTGCCTTGTAGTAAGATTGTCTGCGGGAAGTAAGGAGGCGCGATGTCCGAGGCCACGATCACCAGCAAGGGACAGGTCACCATCCCGAAAGCGGTGCGCGACACGCTCGGCCTTCAGGCTGGCGACCGGATCGACTTCGTCGACACCGAGCGCGGCTTCCTGATCGTACCGGTGAAGCGGGACCTCAAGACCCTGCGCGGCATGTTCAAGGGTCGCCGCAGGAAGCCGCTGACGATCGAGGAAATGAACGAACTGATCGCCCGGATGGGCGGCAGGCGATGATCGGCCTCGACACGAACGTGATCGTTCGATATCTGGCGCAGGACGATCCGAAGCAGAGCAGCGCCGCCACCCGCCTGTTCGAGTCGACCCTGAGCGCCGACAACCCCGGCCATGTCGCCACCATCTCGCTCGCCGAAGTGGCCTGGGTACTCAGGAGCGGCTACGGCGCCTCGCGCGAGGAAATCGCCACTGCGATCGAAGGACTGTTGACGTCGAACGCGCTCAGCTTCGAGCACAAACCGCTCGTCTGGCGCGCGCTGCGCCAGTACCTCGGCACGACGGCCGACTTCGCGGACTGCCTGACCGGCCAGATCAACGCTGCCGCCGGCTGCGACGCGACGCTGACCTTCGACCGCACTGCCGCGGCGCTGCCCGAGTTCCGACCTCTGTCGAGTTGAGCCAATGACCCAGGGCATCTCACGCTTCTCGTTTCCGACCGAGATCCACTTCGGCGCCGGCAGCCGCAAGCTCGCCGCGCCGCACCTGCTCGATCGCGGCCTGCGCCGGCCGCTCGTCGTCACCGACCGTGCGCTCGCGAAGCTGCCGGTACTGGCCGAGTTCATGGACCACCTGCGCAGCGGGCTCGACGCCGGCGTCTTCTCCGGCGTGTACGGCAACCCGACTGGATCGCAGGTGATGGACGGGGCCGCCGCCTACCGCACCCACCGCGCCGACTGCGTGATCGGCTTCGGCGGCGGCGCCGCGCTGGACGTGGCCAAGGTGGTGGCGCTGATGGCGGTGCACGACGGCCACGTGCTCGAATACGCTTGGGACCACCCGCAGGTGCGGCCGATCGTCGACGACCTGCCTTACTTCATCGCCCTGCCGACCACCAGCGGCACCGGCTCGGAAGTGGGCCGCTCCAGCGTCGTGTCCGAGGACCACACGCACCTGAAGCGGATCGTCTTCTCGCCGAAGCTGCTGGCGAAGGTGGTGTTCGCCGACCCGGAAGTGACGCTCGGACTGCCGGCGGCGGTGACCGCCGCCACCGGCATGGACGCGCTGACGCACAACGTCGAGTCGTATCTGTCGCCCGCCTACCACCCGCTGTGCGACGGCATCGCGCTCGAAGGCACGCGCATCGCCGCGCGGGCCCTGGCCACCGCGGTGCGCGAGCCGGGCAACCTCGGGGCACGGGCCGACATGATGATGGCCTCGATGATGGGCGCGATCGCCTTCCAGAAAGACCTCGG
>CAYLZU010000277.1:0-4784 GCA_964388005.1 uncultured Burkholderiaceae bacterium | reverse complement strand
AGCGCCTGCCCACGGTGCTGATGTACGGGCACGGCGATGTCGTGCTCGGCTACGACGCGCAGTGGACCAAGGCGGCCTCGCCGTGGACGCTGGAGGAACAGGGCAACCGCTGGTACGGCCGCGGCAGCGCCGACAACAAGGGCCAGCACTCGATCAACCTCGCCGCCATCGGGCACGTGCTGCGGGCGAAGGGATCGCTCGGCTGCAACGTCAAGTGGCTGTTCGAGATGGGCGAGGAGGTCGGCTCGCCGGGGCTGCGCGCGATCTGCGAGGCGAGGCGCGAGCAGCTCGCCGCCGACGCGCTGATCGCCAGCGACGGTCCGCGGCTGCGCTCGGACCTGCCGACGCTGTTCCTCGGCTCGCGCGGCGCCTTCAACTTCGTGCTCGACTGCAATCTGCGCGACGGGGGGCACCACTCCGGCAACTGGGGCGGGCTGCTGGCGAATCCCGGCACGATCCTGGCGCACGCGATCGCGTCGCTGGTCGACGCCCGGGGCAGCATCCTCGTGCCGGGACTGCGGCCGCCGCCGATCCCGGAGAGCGTGCGGCGGGCGCTGGCGCCGATCGAACCCGGCGAACCCGCAGGCCCGGCGATCGACCGCGACTGGGGCGAACCGGGGCTGACGCCGGCCGAGCGCGTGTTCGGCTTCAACGCCCTCGAAGTGCTGGCCTTCAGGACCGGCAACCCGGAGAACCCGGTCAACGCCATTCCCGGCCGCGCCACCGCGCACCTGCAGCTTCGCTTCGTCGCCGGCTGCGACCACACGACCTTCATCGCCGCCATCCGCGAGCACCTCGATGCGCACGGCTTTTCCCGCGTCGAGGTGTCACCGGCGCGCAGCGAGACGATGGCGGCGACACGGCTCGATCCCGACCATCCCTGGGTGCGCTGGGCGGCAGCGAGCGTGGCGCGCACGACCGGAATTGCGCCGGCGATCCTGCCCAATCTCGGCGGCTCGCTGCCCAACGACTGCTTCGCCCAGGTGCTCGGGCTGCCGACGATCTGGGTGCCGCATTCGTATCCGGCCTGTTCTCAGCACGCACCGGACGAACACCTGCTGGCCGACGTCGCCGTGCAGGGCGTGGCGATCATGGCGGGCCTGCTGGAGGACATCGGAGCCGCACCGGCGCGCTCGCACTGACCGCGGCCGGCGCCGGTTGCGGTGGAGCGACCGCCGTATCCGCGACCTGATTCACGTCCTCGGCTGACGCAGATCAAGCGTCAGCCGGCGGCGGACACCGGCCGTTACAGCTTGCAGGTTGCGACCGCCGACCGGCGGACCAAGAATGTAACTGTCGACGACGGCATCCGAACTCGATGCGGTCGCCCGGAACTTCGAGGTGACCACCATGAAAGCGCTGCATTCATTCGCCGCCGCAATGGCGGTGTCGGTGGCTTTGCTGTCTTACGGCCCGCTGGCCGACGCCCAGGGCCCGCCGTCCGGAGGCTTTCGCGGCGGGCCTGCGCCGGGAGGTTCGTTCCGTGGCGGCCCGCCACCTCACGGCGGAAGCCCGGGGTGGAGGGCGCCGGGTTCGAGGACCCACGTCATCGTCACCAGGCCGGGCGTGTGGTGGGGCCCCGGCGTCTGGCGAGGCGGCTGGTGGGGTCCCGGCTGGGGGTGGGGACCCGGCGTCTGGGCGGGCGGCTGGTGGGGTCCTTCCGTGGTCTGGGCCGGTGGCTGGTCGCCGGGCGTCTGGGTGACCCCGGTGCCGCAGTCGGTCGTCGTCGCACCCGCCGCTCCCGTGTTCATCGAACGCCCTGGCGCCGAGGCCGAGGCGCCTGCCCAGCAGGTCTGGTGGTACTGGTGCGTCGACGCCCGGGCGTATTACCCCTACGTCAAGGAATGTCCCGGTGGCTGGCAGCGCGTCGCGCCGCAGACCGTCGTGCCGTCGGACAGGCCGCAGTGACGATGCAGTCGGCAATGTCACGTACATCGAGGATGGTTCCGCTTGCCGGGGCGATGCTGCTTGCCGGCTGCGTCGTCCTGCCGCCGTCGGGCCCGAGCGTCCAGGCGCTGCCGGGTTCGCGGATGAGCGTTCAGCAGTTCCAGATCGACGATGCCGCCTGCCGCCAGCATGCGCTCGCCCAGGTCGGCGGCAAGGGGGCGGGCGAGGCGGCGCAGGAAAGCGCGGCGGCCAGCGTCGTGGCTTCGACGATGATCGGCGCCGCGGCCGGCGGCGCCTTTGGCGGCGGCAGCGATGGCGCGGCGGTCGGCGCCGCCTTCGGGCTGCTCACCGGGGCGATGATCGGCGCCGGCACGGCGCAGTCGTCATACGTCCTGGTCCAGCGCAGTTACGACGGCGCCTACCACTCGTGCATGTACGCCCGCGGGCACCGCGTGCCGGTTCCGGCCAGCTACACCGAGGCCGCGCGTGGCCGCGCGCAGCGGCCTGCTGCGCCTCCTGTCTCGGCGCCGCCTGCCGACGCGGCGATCCCGCCGCCGAATGCGCCGCCGCCGGCATCCTTCGGGCCGCCGCCGGACGCCGCCGCGCCGCCGCCGAACGCGCCGCCGCCACCGGCAACTCCCTACGTGCCGCCGTACTGGCCGAACACTCCGCCGCGCCAGTAGCGCCGGTGCCGTCGCCAGCGACCGGCGCCGTGCCTGTCTGCCCGCCGCCGCGGGCGCGGCGGCTGGACCGTGCTCCTGCCCGCCTACTGCGGCGGCGGCGCGGCGGTGATTTCGGCGCGCAACCGGCGTAGCTTCGCCTTCACCCGCTCGGCATTCGCCGCGCCCATGCGCAGCAGCAGCTTCTGGCCGGCCGAGCGCGCTTCGAGCTCGGCATCGGCGAACTCGTAGAGCACCTTCGGCTGCACGACGCGGACCGGCCCGTCGATCCGGGGCGTGGCGAGCAGGTGGTCGATCACCGCCACCAGCCGGTCGTTGAAGTGCCCCTGCGGATAGCCGAGTTCGCGATACGCCTGCTGCAGCAGCGGGTAGAAGCGCACGTACAGCGCCGCCGCGGTCCTGGCGTCGACCGACTCGAGCAGGTGCAGGTGCGCGGCGTAGCGCGCGGCGTTGTCGGCGCCGATCATCCGCTCGCCCTCGCCGCCGTCGACGATGAACGCGCCTCCCGGGCCGCGGACCGGCAGGATCTTCGTCGCCACCCTGGCGCGCGGCAGGTTGTCGACGGTGGCGACGAATCGCGTCGCGATGCCGGTCATCTGGACAAACTGCACCAGCGCCTGCTCGCCGATCAGGCCGCTCAATGCCGATCGCACCAGACTGTCGCTCTCCGCCAGCGGCGGCAGCGTTTCGGCGGCCGCGGCCAGCGCCGCCGGCGCCGCTTCGATCGGGTGCTCGATCCTGGGCGGTTCCGCCGTCGCCGGCTCAGCCACCGCTGGCGGCGGCTGCGCCGGCGCCTCGGCGACCACCGGCGAGGGCGCGCGGGCCGACCACCACCACCATCCGCCCGCGATCAGCGTCGCCGCAACGGCGCCGGCTGCCCACCACCAGATCGCCCGGTCTTCGTTCATCGCTGTCCTCCTCGGTGCGACACCCTGATCCGAGTCCGCGGACGTCGATCGGTTCCCGGCCGGCCGCCGCCCCTCGCGCAAACGGGGTCAGCGCACGAACGGATGCACGCCGAACAGCCACGCGTGCAGGACCAGCGCGAAGACGGCCCAGAGCACGGCGCCGACGACGATCGCCGCCACCGTGCCGGCGAGAGTGACCTTCATCGCGCTGCTCGCCTGCAGCCGGTCGCGCGCCCGCGCGGCGCGAAAGCTCGCCACCGCCCAGACGAGAAAGCCGCCGAAGAGCAGCAGGTCGGCCAACGTGCCGTTGGCGAGCAGGTGCGCGGCGGCCCAGATCTTCACGCCGAGGATCATCGGATGCTTCACGGCGGCCTTGATCCGGTTGCCCGGAACGTAGGCCCCGACCAGCAGCACGAACGCGAACAGCATCAGCAGCGCCGACAGGTGCCGGGTCCACAGCGGCGGATCCCACAGCACGACCGGCACCGCGCGCGCCTGCCCGTAGCCGATCACGATCAGCACCAGGCCGACCAGCGATACCACCGAGTAGATGCCCTTGTACGCGGGCATGCCGATGGCGGCGATGCGGGCGACGCGCCAGTCCTCGGCGAAGATGCGCATCGAGTGCACGCCGAGAAAGACGATCAGGCCGGCGACCAGCAGCA
This sequence comes from uncultured Burkholderiaceae bacterium, assembly GCA_964388005.1. GTDB lineage: Bacteria > Pseudomonadota > Gammaproteobacteria > Burkholderiales > Burkholderiaceae_F > JADJWR01. The sequence continues at coordinate 644 of CAYLZU010000277.1, read as the reverse complement.
CCATCACACACCTCCGCTCGGGGAAAACGCGGCCGCATTCTCGGCCGAATCCGGCGCGTCCGCGATCCCGGTGCTGCGCCGCCGCAGCCGACCCCGCTTGCCTTGCGGCCACTGTCCGCCGGTTTGTTCCAGCGCAAGATCGCAGGGTCCGTCGATGCTACGTTGCCGCGCATGTCCGAAAGCGACGTCCTCGCCGCCGCGCTGCGCGCGCGGCTGCCCGCCGCGCGCGTGGTCACCGACCCCCTGCGAAGGCTCGCCTACGGCACCGACGCCAGCTTCTACCGCCTGATGCCGCAGGCGGTGGTGGTGGCGGAAAGCGAGGCCGACGTGCTGGCCACGCTCGCCGTGTGCCGCGAGCAGCGCGCGCCGCTGACCTTTCGCGCCGCCGGCACGAGTCTCTCGGGCCAGGCGATCTCCGACTCGGTGCTGATGGTGCTCGGCGACGGCTGGCGCGGCGCCACGCTTGGCCCGAACGCGGCGACGATCCGCCTGCAGGCCGGCGTCATCGGCGGCCACGCCAACCGGCTGCTGGCGCCGCACTGCCGCAAGATCGGCCCCGACCCGGCCTCGATCGATGCCGCCAGGGTCGCCGGCATCGCCGCCAACAACGCCAGCGGCATGTGCTGCGGCACGCGCGAGAACAG
>CAYLZU010000276.1:0-4805 GCA_964388005.1 uncultured Burkholderiaceae bacterium | reverse complement strand
GGCGGCGCGCGACCGCGGCATCGATGCCGCCGGGCCGTTTCCGGCCGACACCCTGTTCCTGCCGGCGATGCTGGCCCGCTTCGACGCCGTGCTGGCGATGTTCCACGACCAGGGCCTGCCGGTGCTCAAGCACGCCAGCTTCGGCCACGGCGTCAACGTCACGCTCGGGCTGCCGATCGTCCGCACCTCGGCCGACCATGGCACGGCGCTCGATCTCGCCGGCAGCCGCGATGCCGATCCCGGCAGCATGCAGGCGGCGCTGGCGCTCGCCGATCAGCTGTCGCGCCGATGATCACCCGCGACGGGTTCGCCGGCTGGCTGCGCCGCTACGGGCAGGCGTGGATTGCCGGCGACCCGGAGGCGGCGGTGCGCCTGTTCAGCGACGATGCCGCGTATCACGAGACGCCGTTCGATCCGCCGATGGTCGGTCACGAGGCGATCCGCCGCTACTGGACCGAGGGTGCGAAGGAAGGTCAGCGCGACGTGGCGTTCGCGGCGCAGCCGGTCGCGTTCGACGGCGATACCGGCATGGCCCGCTGGCAGGCGAGCTTCGTCCGGGTGCGCAGCGGCGCCCGGGTCGAACTCGATGGCGTGCTCGCCGCCCGCTTCGCCGCCGACGGCCGCTGCCGCGAGTTCCGCGAGTGGTGGCACCGCCGCGAAACCGCGCCCGCTTGATGCACGGGCACCGCGCCCGCAAGCGCTTCTCGCAGAACTTCCTGCACGACGCCCGCATCGTCGAGCGCATCGTCGCCGCGATCGACCCCCGCCCCGGCGAGCGCATCGTCGAGATCGGGCCGGGGCTCGGGGCGCTGACGCAGCCGCTGATCGAGCGCGCCGGCCACATCACGGCGGTGGAGATCGACCGCGACCTGGCGGCGCGGCTGCGCGAGCGCTTCGGCGCCGACCGGCTGCGCCTGATCGAGGGCGATGCGCTGAGGCTCGATTGGGCGGGCCTTGCCGCCGCCGACGAGGGCGAGCCGCAGGCGCCGCGGCCGCTGCGCGTCGTCGGCAACCTGCCTTACCACATCTCCACACCGCTGCTGTTTGCGCTGCTTCCGGCGGCCGCGCGGGTGCGCGACCAGCACTTCATGCTGCAGAAGGAGGTCGTCGATCGCATGGTCGCCGCGGCGGGCAGCCGCGACTACGGCCGGCTGTCGGTGATGCTGCAGTTCCGCTATCGCCTGGCGCGGCTGTTCGTGGTGCCCGCTGGCGCCTTTTCGCCGGCGCCGAAGGTCAGCTCGGCGATCGTGCGGCTGCTGCCGCGCCCGCCCGATGAACTGCCGGCCGTGGACGAGGCGGTCTTTGCCGCCGTCGTCACCACCGCCTTCGGGCAGCGGCGCAAGACGCTGCGCAACGCGCTGGCGGCGCTGCTCGACGAGGCGGCGATCCGCGCCTGCGGGGTCGATCCGGGCGCCCGCGCCGAGACGCTGCCGGTCGAGGCGTTCGTGGCGCTGGCGCGGCGCGCGGCGGCGCGATGAGGTTCGCGGCTGCCTACCTGCCGGACTGGATCAGCTCGATCTTGTAGCCGTCCGGATCGGTGACGAAGGCGATCACCGTCGTGCCGCCCTTGACCGGGCCGGGCTCGCGGGTGACGCTGCCGCCGGCGGCGCGGATCTTCTCGCAGGCGGCATAGGCGTCGTCGACGGCGATGGCGATGTGGCCGAAGGCGGTGCCGAGGTCGTACTGGCTGACCCCGTAGTTGTAGGTCAGCTCCAGCACCGCCTGCTCGCGCTCGTCGGCGTAGCCGACGAAGGCCAGCGAGTACTGCTGCTCCGGGCGGTCGGTGGTGCGCAGCAGCTTCATGCCCATCACCTGGGTGTAGAAGTCGATCGAGCGCTGCAGGTCGCCGACGCGCAGCATGGTGTGCAGGATTCTCATGGCGTTGCCTCTCGGGCGATGGTGCGACGGCCGGCAGCGTAGCTCAGCCCGCCGCGTCAGACTCAAGCCTGCGGTTTCACCGCGCGGGTGGCGAAGTAGGTCGGCATGTGCTGCGCGATCAGGCTGTCGCGGTGGCGGTCCTCGTACATCGCCGTGAGCACGAAGCCGGCATCGAGCTGGCCGCCGATCTGCTCGGCGAGCGTATGGCTGAACTCCAGCGGCTGCAGGCGTGCGCGGCGCTGGTCGAGTTCGGCGGCGGCCAGGTGCGTGGTGTCCGCGTACGGCAGCGCGTGCCGCACCTCGAGCCTGCCGGCATCGGCCGCATCGAGGTCGAAGATGTAGAGATCCGGATTGAGGAAGCCCGCCAGCAGCACGCCGCCGGCCCGCAGCACGCGGAACGCCTCGCGCCAGACCGGCCGCACCGCCGGGGCGAAGAGATTCGACACCGGGTGGAAGACGAGGTCGAAGCTGCCGTCGGCGAAGGCCGACAGATCGGCCATGTCGCCCTGAACCAGCCGCAGCGGCAGGCCGTCGCGCTCGGCCACCTGGCGGTCGCGCTCGAGCTGCGCCGGCGAGTTGTCGAAGACGGTGACGATCGCGCCCGCCGCAGCGAGCACCGGCCCCTGCTGGCCGCCGCCCGAGGCCAGGCACAACACGTCGGCACCGGCGAGCGGCGGAAACCAGGACGACGGCACCGGCGTGTTCTCGGTCAGCCACACCTGCCAGCGGCCGGCGCGCGCCTCGGCGATCACCGCCGAGGTCACCGGCACCGTCCACGGATTGCCGTCGGCGACCTCGTGGTCCCAGGCGCGGCGGTTGTAGTCGACGATGTTCACGGCAAGCGGCTGCTCAGATCGGCAGCGCCGCCAGGTCGAGCTTCTTCACTTCGTCGCGCGCCGCCTCGAAGCCGGGCAGCAGTTCGCCGACCGCCTGCCAGAAGCGCGGGCTGTGGTTGAGCTCGCGCAGGTGCGCCAGTTCGTGCGCCACCACGTAGTCGATCACCGGCAGCGAAAAATGGATCAGCCGCCAGTTCAGGCGCACGTGCCCGTCGTGCGTGCAGGCGCCCCACTGCGATCGCGCCGACGACAGTGACCACGAACGCGGCTGCCGCTGCTGGCGGGCGGCGAGCAGTTGCAGGCGCTCGCCGAGGACACGGCGGGCTTCCGTCCGCAACCAGGCCTGCACGGCGTCGCGGATCCGCTCTTCGCCCGCCTGCGGCGGCAGCGCCAGCCGCAGTTCGGCGCCGGCCCCGAGGTCGACGACGTGAGTGCGCCCGGCGTCGGGGCGAAGCCGCAGCGTCAGCGTCCGGCCGAGCAGCAGCAGCGTGCCGCCATCGCCGAAGCGCACGCAACGCAGCGGCTGGCGGGCCTGCCAGTCGCGATACTCGGCGAGCTTGCGGCGGATCCAGCGGTGCTTCTCGGCGATCGCCGACTCGATCTCGGCCACGCTCACCCAGCGCGGCGCGGCCACCGTCAGGCCGCGGTCGTCGATGGTGAAGCCGATCGAGCGGCGGCGCGCGCGACGCAGCGTATAGCGGATCGGCTCCTGGTCGACGACGAGCCGGCGATGCCCTGGCGGTGCCGATGGCAGCGCGGCGTCCGGCTCGTCGAAGGCGAGCCGCAGTTGCTGCGCGTCGAGGGGCGCGTTGCGCTTCAAATGGAGGCCGTGGAGCTGTCGCGGTTCCTGGAATCGATGCGGCCGGCGGCGGCGTAAGGGCCGCGGTAACGGTGCGGTGCCAGGCGCCGCATCTCCGTTTCGATCCAGGATTCTACGAGCGCGTTCACTTCATCGGCGGTGCGGCCCTCGGGCGAGATCGGCGGGCCGATGCTGATCGTGACTTCGCCCGGTACCTTCAGGAAGGCGCGGCGCGGCCACACCTCGCCGCTGTTCACCGCGATCGGCACCACCGGCGTGCCGGTGCGCACCGACAGCCGCGCGCCGCCGCTCTTGTAGCGGCGGGTCGATCCCGGCGGCGTGCGCGTGCCCTCGGGAAAGATGACGATCCACCAGCCGTCGCGCAGATGCCGCTCGCCCTGGGTGACCACCTGCTCGAAGGCGTCCTGGCCGTGGCCGCGGTCGATGTTGATCATGTGCAGCGAGGCCATCGCCCAGCCGAAGAACGGCACCCAGTGCAGTTCGCGCTTGTAGACGAAGGTGAGCGGATGCGGCAGGAACGACGGCAGCCAGAACGTCTCCCAGGTCGACTGATGCTTCGGCAGCAGGATCGACGGCTGCGAAGGCAGGTTCTCCCACCCCTCGACGCGCCACCTGATGCCGCAGATCCGGCGCGCGGCGACGATCGCGAAGCGGGTCCACATCGTGCACAGCCGGTAACGCGTGATCACCGGCCGGACGTAAGCGGCAAGCACCACGAACGCCCAGGGGATCACCGTCAGCGTCAGCACCAGCAGGTAGATTGCCGAGCGCAGGGCGTTCATCGAAAAATGGGGTCAGAGTCGATTTTCGGCGCCGTCGCGGCTCAACCGGGAAAATTCGACTCTGACCCCATTTTTTGGTCAGCCGGCGGCGAGCAGGGACAGGTCGGCGACGCGGTTCATCTGCTCGCGCAACTGCGCCAGCAGCGCCAGCCGGTTGGCGCGCAGCTGTTCGTCTTCGACGTTGACCATCACGTCGTCGAAGAACTGGTCCACCGGTCGCTTCAGCGGCGCCAGCGCCCGCAGCGCGTCGGCGAAATTGCCGGCGGCGAATTGCTGCTGCGCGTGCGGCACGGCCTGCGCGAAGGCCGCCGCCAGCGCCCGTTCCGCCGGCTCGAACAGCAGCGCCGGGTCGACGCTCGCCGCCGCGCCGGCGGACTTCTTCAGGATGTTGCCGATGCGCTTGTTGGCGGCGGCGAGGCTTTCCGCCTCCGGCAGCTGCATGAAGGCGCGCACGGCGGCCAGCCGGTCGACGATGTCGTCGAGCCGGCC
>CAYLZU010000275.1:0-4806 GCA_964388005.1 uncultured Burkholderiaceae bacterium | reverse complement strand
TGGTGCTGCGGTCGGCGACGAATTCGAGCGCGCGGAACAGCCCCCGGCCGCGGATGTCGCCGACATGCGGGTGCCCGGCGAAGGCCTGCCGCAGCCGCGCGGCGAGTTTTTCGCCCTGCTGGGCGCAGCGCTCGACCAGCCGGTCCCGCTTCAGCACCCGCTGCACGGCGAGCGCCGCGGCACAGGCCATCGGATGGCCGATGTAGGTGTGGCCGTGCTGGAAGAAGCCTGAGCCCTGGGCAATGGCGTCGATCACGCGCCCGGCCGCCAGCACCGCGCCGACCGGCTGGTAGCCGCCGCCGAGCCCCTTGGCGATCGCCATCAGGTCGGGGGCCACGCCCTCCTGCGCGCAGGCATGCAGGGTACCGGTGCGGCCCATGCCGCACATCACCTCGTCGAGGATCAGCAGCGCCCCGTGGCGGTCGCAGATCTCGCGCACCGCCCGGTAGTAGCCATCCGGCGCCGTCAGGCAGCCGCTGGTGGCGCCGCCGACGGTCTCGGCGACGAAGGCGATCACGCAATCGCCGCCGATCCGCGCGAAGGTCTCCTCGACCTCGGCGATCAGGCGGGCGCAGTACTGGGCCTCGGTTTCGCCGTCGCGGCGGTCGCGGTAGGCATAGGTCGGCGCCACGTGGTCGACCTCGATCAGCAGCGGTGCGAACTGCCGCCGCCGCCAGGCATTGCCGCCGACGGCGAGCGCGCCGAGGGTATTGCCGTGATAACTGTTGCGGCGAGCGATGAAGCGGGCGCGCTGCGGCTGGCCGATCTCGACGAAATACTGCCTGGCGAGCTTCAGCGCCGCTTCCATCGCCTCCGAGCCCCCGGAGACCAGATACACGTGCGAGGTCCCGGCCGGCGCGTCGGCGACGAGCATGTCGGCAAGCTCTTCGGCGACCTCGGTCGAGAAGAAGCTGGTGTGCGCGTAGGCGATCCGGTCCATCTGGGCGCGCATCGCCGCCAGCACCTCCGGGTGGCCGTGGCCGAGACAGGACACCGCCGCGCCGCCGGAAGCATCGAGGTAACGCTTGCCGTCCGCGACTTCGATGAAGCAGCCGCTGGCGGCGACGGCGAGCGGATAGCTGCCGCGCAGTTGCCGGTGCAGGATGTGCGTCTCGCGGTGCATCGAAGACCTCCGGCCGTCGCGGTCCGGCCCGACGCATTCTAGGCAGCCCGGGCACTTGCCCCTCCGGCGTGCTGGGCGCGCGATTCCGATTCCTGCATCCGAAGCGTGCGGCGGCCATGAGTGACGCCGCCGATCACGGAAACCCGCCGGGCCGCCCCCCACACGACGAGCCTCCGCCACGACCGGACCGTTCGGCGATGCCGCTCGCGCCGCGCGGGTCCGGGCGACATCGTCAGATGTCGCGCGATTATGTGATGCGCTTGGACGATCTGCCCGACATCGAGTCCCGGCGCCATTGCCGCAACATCGCCGCCGAGCCGCTCTGCGAGCATGGCGACAGCGTTATCAAAGGGCATTGACTCATCAGGATTCTACGGTCAGCGTGCGCTCACATATTGCGTTGGCCACCGCCCGCCTGCTGCGGCATCCCAGCGGTCACGGATCGGGGGCCGGACTCGCCGGACGAGCGGTCTTGGCCATGCAAGTGAATACCGCGTTCGCGGGATACGATGCAATCCAACGTCGATCCGGGCGCCGTCGACGGGGACATGAGCCGCAACCGCTGCGGGCTCGGCTTCGCCGGCGGGCCCGGGCGTCAACGGAAACACCGGATCCCGGTCGCTGACCGCCCGTCGTCGAACAGGCAAGCCGCAGATGCCAGATTCGCCCGCGCAGACCGTCTGGAACACCGTCGTCCGCAACGGCATTGCGGCAGGCATCGACGACGGCGAGCCGACGATCATCGTCGACTACCAGGAAGGCCCGGCGACCGAGATCGTTGCCGAACGGGCGCCGGTTCCAATCGCGGCGCCGTCGCCGCCAGCGGCGTCGAGGGGAAAGCGTCCGACGGACGCGGCGCCGGAGGCGGACGGCTCGCCCAAGGCCGCGGCGTCGGCGCGGACCGCCAAACGCACCGGTGGCGTGCGCTGGTACCTGTCGAGCGGGGTCGGTCGAAGGCTGTTGACGATGTTCGTGCTGGCGTCGCTGATCCCGGTGGCGCTGCTCGCGGCGCTGTCCTTTTTCTATGTGTCGAGCGTGCTGCAGGAGCGACTCGACCACGAACTGCTCCTTGACGCGCGCCTGTTCGGCAGCACGGTGACCGACCGGCTGCTCTGGCAGGAGCACGAGCTGTACGACGCCGCGGCCGCGCCGAAGCCGCTCGAACAGCTTGCGCCGCGCATCGGCCGGGAACTCGTCGGCGCGGTTCTGCTCAACCGCCGCGGCGAACCGATCGCAACGGCGGGCGGTCCGGTGCCTCTGCCCGGCTTCGCACCGAAAAGCTTCGACGCCTCGAACCTGCGACGCCGCACTGCCTTGCTGATCCCGGATCGAAGTCCGTCGACGCCGGTCATCGTCGCGGCGATCGCAAACCGCCCCGACATCGGTTTCATCGCCGCCGCCATCGACGGCCGCAAGATCTGGGGCGACCGCGATACCGAGCCCGGAACCGACTCCGTCTGCCTGATGTCGTCCACCGGATCCCTGGTGTACTGCCCGCCCGCGCTCGCCAGCGAAACAGCGGCCGAGCTCGCCGGCAAGGCAACCGGCGGCCCGGCCCTGGTCGAAGTCGCCATCGACGGCAGGACGACTCGCGTCTCGGCGATGCGGCCGGCAGTCAACGACCGCTTTCTCGGCAACGACCTGGTGGTTGGCGCGACCTTCTCCGGCTCGAAGCTGCTGCAGCCGATGCACTGGTTCCAGACCATGTTCCTGCCGGCCGCCGGACTGTCGGTGCTTCTGGTGGGGTTGATCGGGATCACCCAGGTGCGCCGCATCCTGGTGCCGCTGCGAAGGCTGCTGTACGCGATGCAGCGCGTCGCCCGCCGCGACTTCGCCACCCCGGTGCCGGTAGTTACGCGCGACGAGTTCGGCATGATGGCGAAGTCGTTCAACAAGATGACGGCCGAACTCGGCCTGCACTTCCGCACGCTGTCGGCGTTCTCCGAGATCGACCGCACGATCCTCACCACCGTGGACATGCGCCAGGTGGCCGAGATCGCGCTCGCCTGCATCCGGGAGATCTCGGGCATCAAGGTCGTCAGCCTCGGGCTGCTCGAAGCCGACTCGCCCGGCCGCACGCAGGTGTACCTGCGCGCCGGAGCCGCGGACACGGTGCGCGATGAACTGCCGCGGGCGCTCGACCTTTCGCACGCCGACTCAAGCCTGCGCAAGTGGTCGAAGACGATCCGCCTGCCGGCCAACTACCGCGCCATGCTGCACAAGCACGGCGCCAAGTACCTTTACCTGCTGCCGATCGCCCGCGCCGACCGGGTCTGGGGCGTGGTTGTGCTCGGCCACGACCAGAAGACGGCGCTGTCCACCGAGCAGGCACTCGCCCTGGCCGGCGTGATCGACCGCCTGGCGGTGGCGCTGTCCTCGGTCGCCCGCGACAAGCAGCTGCACGACCAGGCGCATTTCGACAGCCTGACCGGCCTGCCGAACCGCCATTTCCTGATGGACATGCTGACGCAGCAGGTCAAGCAGGCGCGCCGCGACAAGGCGGTGCTGGCGGTGCTGTACATCGACCTCGACCGCTTCAAGCGCACCAACGACACGCTCGGGCACGCCGCCGGCGACGTGCTGCTGCGGCAGGCGGCGGCACGGATCCGCGCCGCGGTGCGCGACGTCGACATCGTCGCCCGCCTCGGCGGCGACGAGTTCACGGTCGTGCTGACCAGCCTGAAGGACGCGGCCTCGGCCGGCGCCGTGGCGCGGACGCTGATCAATGCCCTGAACGAGCCGTTCGAGATCGACGGCCACGTGATGTACGCCGGCGGCAGCATCGGCATCTCGCTGTTCCCCAAGGACGGCGAAACCGCGGCCGAACTGCTGAAGAAGGCGGACACGGCGCTGTATCTGGCCAAGGACCGCGGCCGCGGCCGCTATGCCTACTTCGAGGAACGGATGAACGTCGACGCCTCGGCGCGGGTGACGATCGACCGCGAACTGCGCGAGGCGCTGCGGCACGGCGAGTTCGTGCTGCACTATCAGCCGCAGATCGATCTGGCCACCGGCGAGGTGTGCGCCGTCGAGGCGCTGCTGCGCTGGATGCATCCGGAACGCGGCATGCTGGCGCCGGAGCACTTCATCGAGCACGCCGAGGAAAGCGGCCTGATCGAGGGCATCGGCACCTGGGTGATGCGCGAGGCCTGCCGCCAGCATCGCGCCTGGGTCGAAGCCGGGCTGGTGATCCCGCGGGTGTCGGTGAACGTCTCGGCGGTGCAGTTGCGCAATCCGTCGTTCGCCGCCGCGGTCGAGGGGGCGCTCACCAGTTCGACCACGCCGCCGCACTATCTCGAGCTCGAGGTCACCGAGTCGCTGCTGGTCGACGCCGGCCCGGACGCGGTGGCCACCCTCGAGCGGCTGCGCGAACGCGGGGTCGAGATCGCGGTCGACGACTTCGGCACCGGCTACTCGTCGTTCGCCTACGTCAAGCAGCTGCCGGCGAACATCCTCAAGCTCGACCGCACCTTCATCGTCGACGTCGTCGACAACCCGCAGGCCGCCATCATCGCCTCGGCGATCATGGAAATGGCCGGCGCGCTGGGCAAGATCGTCGTCGCCGAGGGCGTCGAAACGCCGCAGCAGGCGCAGTTCCTGCGCCGCAACCACTGCGCCCGGGCCCAGGGCTTCGTCTTCAGCGCCGCGCTGCCGCCGGAGCAGATCCCGGCATTCGTCCGCGA
>CAYLZU010000274.1:0-4829 GCA_964388005.1 uncultured Burkholderiaceae bacterium | reverse complement strand
GCGGCTCTCGACCGGCTGGCGAAGGAGCACGCATGAACGCGCCGCTCGCGTTGAGGCACGTCTCGACGTCGCCGGTCGGTACCGGCGTTGCCCAGGCTTCCCACGCGGGCCGGGCCGCGGCCTATGGACGCGATGCCGGCTTCGCCGCGGCAGCGCATGCCGTCTCGTCTACCACGCACCGGCGTCGTGCCGAGCCTGCCGCATGGGCGCGCAGCGTGGCGAAGGTCGACGGATGGCCTTCGGTCCGCGCCGTGGTCGCCGGCCGCGAGGCGCCGTTCGCGCGCGGCGCCGGGATTAGCAGGCGCGCGCGCAGTCTCGCGCTGGCGCTGCTCTCGCGCGGCGCCTTCATCGCCGCCATCGTGGCCTCCGGCTCGACGGCCGCGGCCGCCACTGCGGTGACCTACCTGATCGGCGACAAGGCCACCGTGCAGCAGTTGTATCCCGACGCCTCGTGGCTGCCGAAGGAATACCAGGCGCCGTACCCGGACCTGGCGCGCACCATCGAGCACTACACGCAGCAGTCGCTCGAGCGCGACGGCGTGCGCAAGCCGCGGGTGAAGGTGAGCTTCGTGCAGCGCGACGGCGCCGAACAGGTGCAGGTGAGCATCACCCCGGCCAACGCGGTGACCAAGCGCTACGCGCAGGTGCACCCGGCGTTTCTCGACCGGATGCACGGCCAGGCGGCGCTGCGCGCGGTGCAGGCGTGCATGAAGTCCGATTCGCCGACCAAGTGCTGGGACCCGAAGCCGCGCCCCGGCCAGCCCTGGGCGTTCTACCTGCCGCTGGGCATGGCGATGGCAAAGAACCAGTCGATCATGTTCATGGACTATCCGCCGGTGCCGGCGCTGCTGGCCAGGGACTACCTGAACAACTTCACCCTGTGCCGCTGGACCCAGGTGCTCAACGGCGCCGGCGTGCGCGACTACTTGCCGCTGCAGGCGATCGTCGATGCGCGCCCGATCGCCGCGCCCGGCGCCGGCGAGGACGCGCTGATGCCCGACCCGAACCTGTGGTTCGACACCGCCACCGGCGCGCCGTACCTGACGCCGATGCTGCAGTTACGCACCACGCCAGCGGCGGCGGCGCCGAAGATGCTGTCGGTGGCGGTGTTCGGATCGTCGCCGCGCAAGGCCTGGGGATCGATCGTCGGCCAGTCCAACCTCAAGGTGCTCGACGTCGGCGAGAGCCGCATCGGCGGCGAGAAGCGCGCCACGCCGTGGATCGTCACCAACCACCCGGACGTGACGACCTACAACTGCTGCCCCGGCGACCCCAGCGCCAAGTGCCAGCCGAGCAGCGGCGGCATGAGTAATCAGGATCTTCTGGCGAGCGAGCAGAAGGATTTCGTCGCCGCCTGCTGGATCAAGACCATGAGCGCGGGCAAGTCGCCTTCGGCTGCGGCGGCGAAGCAGCAGTGCCAGGCGCGCTGGGTCGACAAACCCAGCGCCGCCGACCAGCAGACGCTGTGCGTGCAGGCCAAGCTCGACAACAACAACCGCGACGCCCGCTGCGGCAACTTCGAGGAGGCGTGGAACTACTGCGCCGCCAACGGCGCAAACGCCTGCGCCAGCTTCGACTGCAAGTACGACATGGCGAAAGTCAGGCTGCCGCTGCCGCCGGTGGCGCAGCGGCCGTACAGCGCCGATCAGAACTGCGCCGACCGGAAGTACTGACGCCGGGCTCGCAGCGCCAGGCGATGGGGCTTGGCGGAGCGGCCAAGCGCGACGGGAGCCCGCCGCCTGCATCCGAGTCACCGCGCGCAGCGGGCCGGTGGGTTGACGCCAAGGATCTTGTTCGGCAGGGCGGGATCGCTGACGCCATTCAGCGGCGCAATTTGTCTCCGTCGCGTGCGATCGAAGTCGTGTGCCCGCCGTGGGCGCCGCTTGCGTTTGCCGTGGCCCGCCGCCGCAGGCGCTGGGCGCTGGCGCGTGCGCTGATGTGGCCACGCGGTCGTCGCGCTGTCCGGGCGCCTCACCGGCCGGCGTAAACCGGCACGAGATAGGTCTCCTCGAAGTCGAAGCCCGGCAGATCGAGATTGACCTCGAACTCCCAGAACACCGGCAGATCGGCCGCCAGCTGCGTCGCCGGCAAGCCGCCCGGTGGGCGAAAGCGTAGATCGACCTGTTCGCCGGGGCTGAACTCGTGGGCGTGATCCAGCAGCCAGGCGCCGCTCCATTGCTCCTCGTGCACGAGCTTGCGGGTCTGATTCGAGCCGCTGCCGGTGACTTCGAACCACTCCTTCACGCAGCGCAACGTGAAGCTGCCGCCGTTGGCGCGACCGATGCCCGAGGCGGGCTGCCAGGCGATGTCGATCGGTTCGTCGATGCGGTAGGGAAAGCGGGCAAACAGCAGGCGCGAGGCGCCGAACTTCAGCGCCCGCCCAACGATGACGACCGTCTGCCACCAGACGGCCAGCAGGACCACGTCGAAGATCACGGTCACGGCCTTCACCACCCAGGGCGAGTCGGTGAAGAAGGCCCACCAGTTGAAGATCGAGATGAACAGTGCTATCAGGCCGGCGCCGGCAAGCGCCCTTGCGGCGAGCGACCAGCGCTTCGACGCGAGACCTTGCGGGTCCCAGGCGTAGTCGGCCAGCGCGGGTTCCCCGGCATAACGCAGCAGCGCATCCTCGCGTCGGCGGTTCGCGGCGAACTGCCGCGCCGCCATGGTCCAGACCCAGACGCCGGCGCTTGCGAACACCGCCCCCATGACGGTCAGAATCCAGTACGGCGCGTGCACGCCCTTGGGATCGACCGGGATCACCCGCAGGCCGACCAGCATGATGCCGACGCCGACGGCGACGAACGCGCCGCCGAAGGCAATCGCACCCGCGGTCGAGAAGCCGGTCTGCGAGCCTCGCCGCTCGGTGCGGCCGGTGAGCCGGCGCGGACCGGCGAGCGAAGCTTCGTAGCGATCAGGCGTCATGGCCTTGCGGCGGTCGCAACTGCGACCGGGGGCGGCCGGAGTCGGGGCCACCATCGTAAGAGCCGCACCTCGACTGGAAAAGGGAAGGGCGCTCGGCGGCCGCAGGCTCAGTGCCGGCGCCGCGGTCGGGTTGGGCCTGCGACGCCTGCCTATCGACTCGACTGCCGGGCGCCGGCGAGTGAAGCTGCTGCATTCACGGCCGCGTCGGATGCCGCAGCCGGCGAATCCTGCATCGGCGCCGGGCGCCGCGGTGTCACTCAGGTGCCGGAGACGGCGCGCTGCGCCCGCGGTGCGGACATGCGCTGCGCTCAAGGCTGTCGCGGCGCGGCGCCTGTCGGTCAGCCGCCGCGCCGTTCGCCGGCGATGGCCGCCGCCACCGCGCCCCAGGTGGCCTCGAACGCCTCCGGCGTGAAGCCGGCGCCGGACGGAAGCCAGTCGGCGGTCCTGCCGGCCAGCGTGTAGTGGCCGACCACGTCGAGGTGATCGGCGCACGCCACGTGCAGCAGGCGGCCGTGCAACTGGCTGAGCAGCGGCACGATGCCGTCGTTGGTGGCGGGCGTGGCGGCGAAGCCGAGGGCCTTGTCGAGCCGGCGCTGCACCGCCTTGCCGGGCTTCGGATACGGGTAGCGGCGGTGCGGCCGCGCCGTCAGTCCGTGCAGCAGCCGGAACAGCGTCCGCAGCGCGATGTACTCGGGGTTCAACAGTTGCCCGGGGCGAAGCTGCTCGCGCGGCTTTGGCACCGCGGCGACGACGCAGCCGTAGTCGATGCCGTCGCGGTCGGCGACGGCGGCGTCGAACAGGTCGATCCCCTCGGGCGTCAGTTGCAGCACCGCGCCCTGGTCGCGCTCGATCTCGCCGAGGTACTTCCAGACGGCGTCGCGGCGGTCGAAGCGGATCCGCCGCAGCAGTCCCTCGGCGAGCCGGTCGAGCGGCCCCTCGCTGCGGCCGAGCCAGTCGTCCAGCCGCGCGACCATCGCGATCGCCTTCGCCGCCGCCAGGATCGTGCGCCGGCCGTGACCCGAGGTCGCCAGCGCACTGGCCACCAGCAGCAGCGTCTGGCCCTGCACGGTGACGAAGTGATTGGCCAGCGGCGTGCCGTGGTGCGGCGTGGCCACCGTGATCGCGGTGCGCGTGCGGCGGGCGATCTTCTCCTCGGCGTCGCCGCCGCCGATCTTCACGCCGGGGGTGAGCAGCATGCGCAGGTCGAGGCCGCCGGTGGAATGGCCGACGAAGTGCAGTTCGTCGGCGGCGAGCCCGCCGTGGCGGATCACCATCGCGCGCAGCGCGTCGGCGCGGCGCCGGATCGATGCCGTCGGCTGGGTCCGGCAGCGGACGATCCTCGCCGCCACGCCGCGCCGTTGCAGCGAACGGGCCAGCGTCTGTTCGACGCGCTCGAAGTAGCTGACGGCGCCGACCGAGGTGAAGCCGAAGAAGCCGGGGACGAGGAAGACGATTCGCCTGGTCATGGCGCGATTGTCGGGCCTTCTGCGCTCGGTGGGCGCGAGCGCCGTAGCCGCCGAGCGCCCCCTGGCCGGGCTGCGCCCGGGCTGGCCGGCGGCGAGGGTCAAGGAAACCTGGGCCGGCCCGGCATTCGTCCGAGAGCCACGAGGGCGACGGTTCGGATGGCACCGGCTCGCGCGCCCGGCGCCCGACGTCGCCCGGGTGTGGCCGGCTCCGTCCCATCGGCGTTTCGTCGCATCGCTGCCGGCCCATCGCCATACGCCGGTACCATTCGCCGCCTCCAACGAACAGCAGGGAGTCGAGCATGCGTTGTCTTCTTTCGGGTGTTGCCGTCGCCGCTATCGGGTTGCTGCACGCCGCGTCGATGGCCGCGCCGCCGCTGCCGGTGGCCGAGGTGCGCAACGTGCCGGAGACCTTCTTCGGCACGACCGTCGACGACCCGT
>CAYLZU010000273.1:0-4843 GCA_964388005.1 uncultured Burkholderiaceae bacterium | reverse complement strand
CGTCCTAGACTCCGACGCGCTCGCGGCAGGTGCGGCGGTTCGACAGCGTGTCGTCGACGTCGCTCTTGATGCGCATCAGCGCGTCGAGCAGCATCTTATCGGTCGGCGCAAGCCGCACCTCGAGCGCCTGCATGTAGGGCCTGGCGTCCCGATCGGGGTCGTAGCGGTAGATCTGGAATTTCAGCACCCGGCCGGCGGCAGCCACGGCCCGGGCTTCGGTTGCGCTGGTCGCGGTCATTGAACGTGCTCCGTCAGAACGTCCGTTTCTTCGGCTGGAAGGTCTCGACCGTCATCGGCTTCATGGCGACCGGCTTGTAGGCCAGCCGGTTGCCCTCCGAGTACCACAGCGTGTGCTTGATCCAGTTGGCATCGTCGCGCTCGGGGTAGTCGTCACGGGCGTGCGCGCCGCGGCTTTCGGTGCGCGCCTCGGCGGAGACGATCGTCGCCTTGGCGGTCTCGATCAGGTTGTCGAGTTCCAGCGCCTCGATGCGGGCGGTGTTGAAGATCTTCGACTTGTCGGCGATCGCCACCTGCTTGCGGCGCTGGTCGAGTTCCATGATCTTGCGCACGCCCTCGGACAGCAGCGACCCGGTGCGGAACACCCCGCAGTGCTTCTGCATCGTGCGGCGGATGTCGTCGGCCACGTCCTGCGTGCGCTCGCCCTTGGCGCGGCTGTCCAGCGCCGCCAGCCTCGCCATCGTCGCCTCGCCGGCGCCGGCCGGAAGCGGCTTGTTCTCGCGCGGCTCGCGCGCCAGCCGCTCGACGATGTGATTGCCGGCCGAGCGGCCGAACACCACCAGGTCGAGCAGCGAGTTGGTGCCGAGCCGGTTGGCGCCGTGCACGCTGACGCACGAGCACTCGCCGATCGCGTACAGCCCGCCCACGACAGCGTTGGGATTGCCGCCTTTTGGGGCCACCACCTCGCCGTGGTAGTTGGCCGGCACGCCGCCCATCTGGTAGTGGATGGTCGGCACCACCGGGATCGGCTCGCGGATCGGATCGACATTGGCGAACTTGATCGCGATCTCCCGGATCGAAGGCAGCCGTTTCATGATCGTCTCGGCGCCGAGATGATCGAGCTTCAGCAGCACGTGGTCCTTCTCCGGGCCGCAGCCGCGCCCTTCCTTGATCTCCTGGTCCATGCTGCGCGAGACGAAGTCGCGCGGCGCCAGGTCCTTCAGCGTCGGCGCGTAGCGCTCCATGAAGCGCTCGCCATTCGAATTGAGCAGGATGCCGCCCTCGCCGCGCACGCCCTCGGTGATCAGCACGCCGGCGCCGGCCACTCCGGTCGGGTGGAACTGCCAGAACTCGAGGTCCTCGAGCGGGATGCCGGCGCGCGCGGCCAGCCCCAGCCCGTCGCCGGTGTTGATGTAGGCGTTGGTCGAAGCGGCAAAGATGCGTCCCGCGCCCCCGGTTGCGAGCACGGTGACCTTGCCTTCGAGGATCATGCACTCGCCGGTTTCCATCTCCAGCGCCACCACGCCGACGCAGTCGCCGTCGGCGTCCATGATCAGATCGAGCGCCATCCACTCGACGAAGAACTGCGTCCGCGCCGCCACGTTGCGCTGGTACAGCGTGTGCAGCAGCGCGTGGCCGGTCCGGTCGGCGGCGGCGCAGGCGCGCGGCACCGGCTTCTCGCCGAAGTTGGCCGAGTGGCCGCCGAAGGGCCGCTGGTAGATGGTGCCGTCGGGGTTGCGGTCGAACGGCATGCCGAAGTGCTCGAGCTCGTAGACGACCTTCGGCGCCTCGCGGCACATGAACTCGATCGCGTCCTGGTCGCCGAGGTAATCCGAGCCCTTGACGGTGTCGAACATGTGCCACAGCCACTGGTCCTCGGTCATGTTGCCGAGGCTGGCGCCGATGCCGCCCTGCGCCGCGACGGTGTGCGAGCGCGTCGGAAACACCTTCGATAGCACGGCGACGTTCAGTCCCGCCTGCGCCAGTTGCAGCGAGCAGCGCATTCCGGCGCCGCCGGCGCCGACGATCACCGCATCGAAGCGCCGACGCGGCAGCGAGGAAGCAGAGGCCATCACACGCTCCAGAGCACCTGCACGGACCATACCGCGCAGGCGAGCAGATACAGCACTGTCAGCACCTGCAGGGTGAGGCGCACGCCGACCGGCTTGACGTAGTCCATCCACAGGTCGCGCATGCCGACCCAGGCGTGATAGAAGAGCGCGCCGAACGCCAGCAGCGTGATGACCTTCATCCAAGGCGCCGCGAACAGGCGCGCCCAGGCGTCGTAGCCGAGGTCGCGCGCCGTCAGCACATACAGCGCCAGGCCGATCGCGTACACGCCGAGGATCACGGCGCTGATGCGCTGCCCCAGCCAGTCGCGCAGGCCGTAGTGCGCGCCGACCACCAGCCGCTTCGAGCCGATCGCCATTTCAGTGCCCGCCCGGCCGCCCGAAGGGCACTGAACGCCCCCCTGGGGGGCAGCGAACGAAGAGAGCGTGGGGGCAGTTCATCACAGGACTCCGAAAATCCGCAGCGCCGCCAGCAGCGTCAGCGACAGGCTGACCGCGAACACGGCGAGCGCCGATTTCACCGACGCCGCCTTCTCGACCCCGACATGCAGGTCGAGCAGCAGGTAACGGATGCCGGCCACGAGGTGATGCAGCAG
This sequence comes from uncultured Burkholderiaceae bacterium, assembly GCA_964388005.1. Lineage (GTDB taxonomy): Bacteria > Pseudomonadota > Gammaproteobacteria > Burkholderiales > Burkholderiaceae_F > JADJWR01. The sequence goes on along the minus strand of CAYLZU010000273.1, from coordinate 2,220 downwards.
CGCCCACGCCAGCGCGAGGAACAGCAGCTTCGCCCACCACTGCGAGGCCAGAACCTTCAGCCGCATGAAACTCGGTTCGGACGCGAGGCTCAGCTGCAGCAGCCAGATCACGACCGCGAGCAGGACGAACATCAGGGCGCCGCTGACGCGATGCAGGATCGACACCATGCCGGGCGCCGGCAGCCGGTAGCCGATGATCTGCGTGACGTGGATGTTGCGGAACTGCGGCCGCTTATCGTGCAGTGTCGTCGACATCGGGGGAGCCGTCCGTGACCGGGGAAGTGAAGCCGTGCATGAAGCGCCGCGTATTCTCGCCGAATTCAACGCGCCGCAACAAATCGAGACAGCGGCGCGCGACAGCGATTCAGAAGAGCTCGTTGTGATAGTGGTGATCGGTGGTGACGCAGAAGCCCCGCCGCACCTCGACCGGCTGATCGCGATAGGTGTAGGAGACGCGATCGACCAGCAGCAGCGGCGAGCCGGCCGGCACCGACAGCAGCCGCGCGACGTCGGCGGCGGCGGCGACGGCGCGAATGCGTTCGTCGGCGCGGATCATCCGCGTGCCGAACTGCGACTCGAACAGCCCGTAAAGCGGGCCGCGGTACTCGGAGAGCCGTTCCGGCGTCAGGCCGCGAAACAGCGCCGCCGGCAGCCAGATGTCGTCGAGCACCAGCGGCGCGCCGCCCATGCTGAGCAGGCGCCGGATGTAGACCACCGCATCGCCGCTGCGCAGGCCGAGCTGCCGGGCGACGTCGACCGGCGCCCTGATGCGCCGGCACTCGATGAAGTCACTGCTCGACGGCGCCGCTTCGCCCTGGTCGGGCACCAGGCGCAGGAAGCGGAACTGCGCCCGCGGCTCGTGATGGCTGGCGACGTAGGTACCCTTGCCCTGCCGTCGCACCAGCAGGTTCTCCGCCGCCAGCTCGTCGACCGCCTTGCGCACCGTCCCCTGGCTGACCTGGAATCGCGCCGCCAGGTCGAGTTCGCTCGGGATCGGCTCGCCCGGCTTCCACTCGCCCTGGTGCAGCCGCTGCACCAGCAGGGCCTTGATCTGCTTGTACAACGGCAGAAACACGGCATCGCGCGTGCGCTCGGCGCCGGGCGGACGTGCAAGGTCGGCTGACATGCTGGTTTCCTGCGCCGGTGTCCCGGATCTCCCGGCCGCCCTCTCGCCGGCGCTCGAAGGCGGCGCGTGTCCGACTCTTATATAAGACCTATACTACCGCCGATCGATCTCCCGCAGGCCGCTGCCCCCGTCTGCGGGGCGCCGCCCGCACGATTGCGGCCGCGGCCGCGGCGCTGTCGCGGGACGACTTTGATCAAGTCCGGCCCCTGCACCTGCGCTAGCCTGTCGCCCACTTCCCCGGAGGACATCCATGACCAAGAGCCCCGTACGAGTCGCAGTCACCGGCGCCGCCGGCCAGATCGGCTATGCGCTGCTGTTCCGCATCGCCTCCGGCCAGATGCTCGGCGCCGATCAGCCGGTGATCCTGCAGCTGCTGGAGATCGCCGACGAGAAGGCCCAGAAGGCCCTGAAGGGCGTGATGATGGAGCTCGACGACTGCGCCTTCCCGCTGCTGGCCGGCATGAGCGCCCACAGCGATCCCGCGACGGCGTTCAAGGACGTTGGCGTGGCGCTGCTGGTCGGCGCGCGGCCGCGCGGCCCCGGGATGGAGCGCAAGGACCTGCTCGCCGCCAACGCGCAGATCTTCACCGCCCAGGGAAGGGCGCTCGACGCCGCCGCCAGCCGCGGCGTCAGGGTGCTGGTGGTCGGCAATCCGGCCAACACCAATGCCTACATCGCGATGAAGTCCGCGCCTTCGCTGCCGAAGGCCAGCTTCACGGCGATGATGCGGCTCGACCACAACCGCGCCGTTTCGCAGCTCGCGGCGCGGGCAGGCAAGCCGGTGTCGTCGGTGGAGCGGATGATCGTCTGGGGCAACCACTCGCCGACGATGTATCCCGACATCCGCTTCGCCACCGTCGACGGCCAGGACGCGGTCAAGGTCATCAACGACGAGGCGTGGTACCGCGACACCTACATTCCGATGATCGGCAAGCGCGGCGCGGCGATCATCGAGGCGCGCGGGCTGTCCTCCGCCGCCTCGGCGGCCAATGCGGCGATCGACCACGTCCGCGACTGGGTGCTGGGCACCGGCGGACGCTGGGTGACGATGGGCGTGCCCTCCGACGGCAGCTACGGCATTCCGGAAGACATCG
>CAYLZU010000272.1:0-4855 GCA_964388005.1 uncultured Burkholderiaceae bacterium | reverse complement strand
GATGCTGATGCCGAGCAGGCTCGGCACCAGGATCAGCAGGCGGCGGAGGATGTACTGGCTCAAGGCAGATGCCGGTGTCGACCCGACGCCTGGCCGGGACCCCGTGTCGGCGCGGCGAACTCGGGACCCGGCCTGCGCCGGGGCGACGGGGCGGCGGTCGCCGCCCCGCTCAGCGGGGCTCGCCTAGGCGTCGGCGCGGTACCAGTCCTTCAGGTTCCACAGGTCGTTGTCCCACCCCGACAGCGGCGCGTAGAGGCGGTTGGACACCGCCGCCACGCGCGGCCGGTACACGAGCGGGATGACGACGTTGTTGTTGCTGACCAGGTCGTTCATGCGGATGAACAGCGCCGCCCGCTTCACCGGGTCGAGTTCGCCCTGCGCCGCCCTGTAGGCACTGTCGTAGTCGGCGCTGGCCCAGCGGACGATATTGCGGCCCTGCCACTTGTTCTCCCTGCTCGACATCTCCCACGAGCAGTACTGGTTCATGAACAGCTCGGGATCGGGCTGCGTCATGGTGGTGGTGTACATCTGGATGTCGCTGAAGAACTTGGTGTAGGTGTCCGGGTTGGCGACGTCGGAGGAGAAGAACACCGACGCGGTGATCGACTTCAGCTCGAGGTCGATGCCGGCCTTCTGGCAGGCCTGCTTGACCACCGCCTGCGTCTTCTGCCGCGGTGCGTTGATCGAGGTCTGGAACACGAACTTCAGCTTCTTGCCGTCCTTGGCGCGGATGCCGTCGGAGCCGCGCTTCCAGCCGGCGGCCTCCAGCACCGCGTTGGCCTTGTCGACGTTGAACTCCCACCTGGTGTTCTTCGACGCGTACCGGCTCGGGTTGTTGAGGAAGTTGCCGGTGGCGATGCCGGTGCGGCCGTAGATGTGATCCTGCACCGACTTGCGGTCGACCAGCATCGCCAGCGCCCGCCGCACCGCCGGGTCGGTCAGGATCGGGTGGCGGCTCTTCGGATGGGCGCGCTCGCCCTCCGTCTCGGTCCAGGGGTCGGCATAGTTCATCTGGATGAACTCGATGTTGCCTCCCGGCGTGATCTCGGCGCGGCCGCGGCCGCCGGCTTCGAGCTTCTTCAGCACCTCGTCCTCGACCTGCATGTTCCACGCGTAGTCGAACTCGCCGGTCTGGATCACCGCCCGCGCCGCCGACACCGCGTCGCCGCCGCCCTTCATCTCGATGACGTCGAAGTACGGCCGGTTGGGGAAGTGGTAGTCGCGGTTGATCTCGCCGCGGACCATGTCGCCGGGCTTGAAGTCGACGAACTTGTACGGCCCGGTGCCGACCGGCTTCAGGTTGGTCGGCGCATCGCGCGACTTGGCGCCGATGTAATCGGCGAACAGGTGCCGCGGGATCAGCATGCCGCGGGTGCCGACGAAGGCGTCGGCCCAGAACGGCGTCGGCTTCTTGAAGTTCACCCGCACCGTGAACGGATCGATCTTCTCGACGGTGACGTCCTTGTAGCTGCCGATGGTGACCGCCGCCGTGTCCGGATTGCTGGCGTACTGCCAGTTGAAGACGCAGTCGTCGGCGGTGAACATCGCGCCGTCGTGCCAGGTGACGCCGCGCTTCAGTTTCCAGGTCACCGACATGCCGTCCTTGGCCAGGCCGCCGTTGGCGACGGAGGGGATCTCGGCGGCCAGGACCGGAACCAGGTTGCCGTCCGGGTCCCAGGCCGCGAGCGGCTCGTAGAAGATGCGCGAGCCTTCCTGGTCCTTGGTGCCGGTGGCGAAGTGCGGGTTCAGCAGCGTCGCGCCCTGCCACCACAGCAGCTTCAGCGACCCGCCGCCGCCGCGTTTGGTGGCCTTGTAGCCGGTCGGCGCCTGGGCACTGGCGATGCCGGCATGCATCAGCATCGTCGAGGCCATCGGCGCCGTCAGGCCGAGCGCGACCATCTGCTGGATGAACGATCGGCGCGGCAGGCGCCCTTCGCGAACGTCTTCGATGAGGTTGCGCAGTTCGTGTTCCCGCATGGCTTGTCTCCTCCTGATGGCGACCCCGGGCGGGCCATTGTGCATCAGCCCCATTCGCACTGTCACGGGGATGACGCGGTCGCGCGGCCGGGAATCGCTTTTGCGCGCCGGCCGCGCGTTTGAGGCCGGCTCAGAGCGCCCGAACGCCAGGCCGCGCCAGATAGAACCACTCGTGCCCGGGCAGCGCGCCGTGGTCGGGAAAGACGACAGATCCGGACCAGGGCGCCCGGACCTCGGTTCCGTCGGCGCGCAGCGCGATCAGGTCGCCTTCGGCCACCGGATCGAAGCTGGTCCACTGCCGAACCATGCGGTCGCCGCCAGCATGGCGGTCGATCACGGACACCAGCGTCAGGCACTCGAACTGCCCCTGCGGCGGCGCCAGCGGCAGGTCGGCGATGCCGAGCAGCGCCAAGGTCTGCCGGATCGCGTGCCGCGCGACATCGGGGCCGGCTGGATCGTCGTGCTGGCCGCACTCGAGGGTGACCGCATAACCACCGACCGACCGCATGTACTCGGTGGTTCCGATGCCGTAGGCCGGGTCTTCGTTCACCGCATCGGGGGTGAGCCGCAGTTGCCGACGCCGGGCGACGCCGGCGGCGTAGGCGCCCATCCAGCCGTCGACGATGCGTCTCACGCCGAGATGGGCGCACAGCCGCGCCTCCTCGGCCTCGCGCGCGAACGGCTCCAGCGTGCCGCGATTGTCCGCTGGGCCGCGCAGCGCGAACGGTTCGCCGGGGCCGCGAAAGCTGTGCAGGTCGAGCAGCACGTCGTGCGCCGCCAGCAGCGGGCACAGCACGTTGGCGATGCGATCCTCGTTGTCACGCGGGTTGTCGCTCGGCAGCAGCCTCCGGTTGAGATTGCGGTCGCCGAAGCGCTGCCCTTTCGCATAGGCAAGCGGGTTCGTCACCGGCACGAAGGTCACCGTGCCACCGACGATGGAGATCTCCCCGCCGTCGATCTCCGCCAGCACGCGCTCGATCCCGCGCGTGCCGGCTGTTTCGTTGCCGTGCACCGCGCCGGTGACGATCAGCCGCGGCCCGGGCTGCAGGGCACTGAAGCGGTGGATGCGCAGGACCTGCGCTGACGGCGCCTTGGCATCCATTACAGGGCGCCGATGGCGGCGAGCGCACGCCGCACGTCCTCGACGCCATCAGCCGAAAGCGGCGCCTGCGGCGGCAGCGGCGCGCCGACGTCATAGCCCTGCAACTGCAGGCCGCCCTTGATGCAGGCGGCGAGGTTGTACTTCGCGAAGGCCTGGTTCAGCGCCCACAGCGGGCGCTGCTTCGCCATCGCCGCGGACCACTCGCCGCGCCGGCACAGTTCGTACAACTCGACACTCTGCCGCGGCGCCACGCAGGCCGGCCCGGCCATCCAGCCGACGCCGCCGATCAGCATGACGCAGGCGGGAATGTGCGACGACGCGGCGAAGACCCGCATCCGCCCTTCGACGCGATTGATGATCGACAGCAGGCGGCCGGTGTTGACCGAGGCGTCCTTGATGTAGCCGATGTTCGGCACCCGGGATAGCCGCTCGATCACCGGCAGGCTCAGGTCCGAGCGCTGAAAGCTGGGGTTGGTGTACAGCACAACCGGCACCGTCACCGCCTCGCCGATCGCCTTGAAGTAGGCGTACACGCCCTCGTCGGCGATCGGAAAGTAGGCCTCGAGCACGGCCAGGATGCCGTCGGCGCCGAGCCGCTCCCACTCGCGCGCCTGATCGACGGCGTCGGCCGTGGTCGTCGAGGCCACACCCGCCACCACCGGCACGCGGCCGGCGGCAGCCTCGATGACCACTTCGACGACCCGCCGCTTCTGCGCCCGGTTCAGGTAGGCGAACTCGCCGGTGGAGCCGAGCGGCGTCAGCCCATGCACGCCGGCGGCGATCAGGTCGTCGCAGAGCCGCGCCAGGACCTCGGCCTTGACGTTGCCGGCCTCGTCGAGCGGCGACACGAGATACGGAAAGACACCGTGGAAGTCCTGCATCGAAGCCCCCGGATCAGCGGCGAGGCCCGGTTGGTGCAGCCGGCATCGCGTCAGGACAGCGGGTCGCGAACGTCGAGGAAGTCGAACTTGCGGAAGTCGCGATCGCGTGTGTAGATGGTCTTGACGCCATGCTGCTTCAGTATCGCCGCGAGATGCGCATCAGGCACCAGATTGCCGCGCAGCGGAATGCCCGCAACGACACCGCAGTACACCTCCCAGAAGCCTTCGTCCTCAGACAGGACGCGGACATGCGGTCGCTCGAGCAGCGCCTCGACATTGCTCGCCGCCTCGGCATGAGACAGCGGCTGCGCGAACAGCGTCGGGTGCGTTGCCATGCGCAGGTAGCTCATCAAGGTCATCCAGGCGATGCACAGCAGTTCGCCGCCGGATAGGCACTGTCGCAGAAACTCGGCGGCGCGCGGATGCTCGGGCACGCCGGCGTCCGAGGCATAAAGGAGGATGTTGACGTCGAGCGCGTAGCTCACGACGGGCTGTCCATCGCGTCGAGCACGGCATCGCGGTCGGCCAGATCGACGCGCGCGCCCATCGGCCGACTTATCCACCGCGGCGCGGCTGCTGCCTCGCGCTCGCGCGGCAGCTCAGCCAACGCCTTGGCAAGCAGATCCGAGGCCAGACGCCCAAGCGACTTGCCCTCGCGACGCTGCAGCCGCTTCAGCTCTTTCAGAACCGGGTCGTCGATGTCGATCGTGGTCCGCATGATGCGCGATGCTATTTTCCGCGGCATCTGATGTCAAGCCGCTGCATCAGACTCGGCCCGCGAATCCCGCCCCGAGCGCCGGATGGCGACGTTGATCGAGCCGCTGTCGACCAACACCTTCAAGTAGGCGGCGAGTCCGATCGCGGTCGATGCCAGGATGCCGGCGACTTGCGGGAT
>CAYLZU010000271.1:0-4856 GCA_964388005.1 uncultured Burkholderiaceae bacterium | reverse complement strand
GTGGCCTTGCTCGTCCCAGACGAAGCCGGAGCCGGTGCCGCGCGGCACCGAGAACACGTTGCGGGTCCAGAAGTCCTGCACCTGCTGCCGGGTGGAGATGAACACCACCGAGTCGCGCGTGCGCTCGAACAGCTCGATCATCGCCTGCTCGTCGGCGGCCAGATCGCCGCGCGGCGTCACCACCCGCGGCGCGGCGTCGCGCGACGCCGGATCGGGGCCTGGCGGGCGGCTGTCGAGGATCGGCGACCAGCGCCACAGCGCGTACAGCACGGCGCCGACGAGCGCCAGCCACAGCAGGCGCGAGGAGGAGCGGTCGCTCATTGGCGCGTCGTCACGCGGCGAGGAGTCAGTCGAAACCCGCCCGCCGCAGGCGCGCCCGCAGGTCGTCGAGTTCCTCGAACAGGTCCGCCACCAGCGCCGCCAGCTCGGGCACGGCGTCGAAGTCGCGCTCGACGCGCAGCATCTGCCGGGCGCGGCGCAGGTCGCGGCTGCTGAAGCGCCACGACGCCGGTTCGTCGCCCGGCGCGGCGAGCAGGCCCTCGCGCACGTGCTCGATCACCCAGTCGCGCTCGACCGTGCACGCACGCGACAGCTCGTCGAGCGTCAGGCAGGCATCCTCCAGCAGGGCGCCGATCAGGACGTCTTCTTCGCGCATGGCTTCAGCCTCCGCCGCCCGCGCGCGGATCGAAGTTCAGCTCGCGCGCCATCTGTTCGTACAACGCCCTGGCCCGCGCGGTGTCGGCCGGCGGCAGCACCACGCGCACGGTCAGCTCGAGGTCGCCCGGCGGGTTGCCGGGAATGCCCTTGCCGCGCACCACCAGCTGGCGGCCGCTCTGCGCGCCGGCGGGGATGCGCACCTTCAGCGTGCTGCCGTCGGGCAGCACCACCGGAATTACGCTGCCCAGCGCCGCTTCCCAGGGCGCCACCGGCAGGTCGACCAGCAGGTCGCGGCCGCTCGCCTGGAAGCGTTCGTGCGGCCGGAAGTGCACCTCGAGCAGAAGATCACCCGGCGGGCCGCCGCCGAGACCCGGCGAGCCCTGGCCGGCGAGGCGGATCAGCTGGCCTTCGCGCACGCCTTTCGGGATCTTGACGTCGAGGGTGCGCGTGTCGAGCACGACCCGGCCGGAGGCATCCATCTTCGGCACCCGCAGGCTGATCTGCCGCGTGGCGCCGCGCCAGGCGTCCTCGATGTCGAGCACGATCTTGGCGTGATGGTCCTCGCCGCGGGCCTCGAAGCGCGCCTCGCGGCGGCCGAAGCCGGCCTCGCGCGGCCGCCCGCCCATGCGGCCGAACAGTTCGGCGAAGAAGTCGGAGAAGTCCGCCGCCTCGCCGCCGAAGCCGGGCCCGGAGAACTCGAAGTTGGCGTCCCAGTCCGGCGGCGGCCTGAACTCCTGCCCCGGCTGGTAGCCGCGGCCAACGGCGTCGTAGGCGGCGCGCTTCTCCGGGTCGGACAGCACCGCGTAAGCCTCGTTGACCTCCTTCATCCGCGCCTCGGCCCCCGGCTCCTTCGACAGATCCGGGTGGTACTTGCGCGCGAGTTTGCGGAACGCCTTCTTGATCTCTTCGGCGGTGGCCTCGCGGCTCACGCCGAGCGTCTGGTAGTAGTCCTTGAACTGCAAGATGCCCTCCTGCCGTGCGGACCGCCGGCGGGACTCTGCTCAGACCTCCCGCTCACCGATCTGGGCCTGCCCGGCGCCGTATTCAACCCCCTTGAAATCGGCGCCGGCCGACACGAATTTCGCGGTGCAAGTCTGTGGCGTGGCCCGGCGACGAGCCGGATAGACCAAACCAACCGAAGGAGGTGAATCGTGTTCTACCGATCCCTGTTCCCACGTGACATTTTTGCCGAACTCGACCGCCTGCAGCGTGACATGGCGCAGGCATTCGATGCTTCGCCGAGCATCCGCGGCTTCGGCCGCGGCGGCTACCCGGCGCTGAACGTCGGCGGCACGCATCACTCGGTCGAGATCTACGCCTTCGCGCCGGGACTGGACCCGGCCAAGGTCGACGTCAGCATCGACCGCGGCGTGCTGACGATCGAAGGCGAACGCGGCTCCGACCTGCCCGGCGACGAGAAGTCGGCGGTGCACATCAACGAGCGCTTTGCCGGCCGCTTCCGCCGCGTCGTCAGCCTGCCCGACGACGTCGATCCGAATGCCGTCGACGCCAGCTACCGCGACGGCGTGCTGCACCTCGCCATCAAGCGGCGCGAGTCGGCACTGCCGCGCCGAATCGAAGTCAAGTGAACCGGAGGTGAACCGATGACCAACGATGTCAAGAAGCAGGACAGCCGCGAGGCCGCGGTGCTGCCGCCCGTGGACGTGATCGAGGACTCGACCGGCATCACGCTGTACGCCGACCTGCCGGGCGTGAGCAAGGAACAGCTGAACCTGCGCGTCGAAGCCGACACGCTGACCATCGAGGGCGAGGTGGCGCTCGCGACTCCCGAAGGGCTGCAGGCGAGCCACGCCGAGGTCAGCGTGCCGCGCTACCGGCGCGTGTTCACGCTGAGCAAGGAGCTCGACCCGGACAAGATCGCCGCCGAGATGAACCAGGGCGTGCTGAAGCTGCGCATCCCGAAGGCGGAGCACGCGCAGCCGCGCAAGGTGCAGATCCGCGTCAGCTGATCCGGGTGGCGGCCGCCGGCGCCGGCCGGCGGCCGCCGCTGCAAGGTCGACGACATCACGTTGCTTGTGGAGGACGATGATGAAGATGAACGAACTGAAGCTGGGTTTTGGTTCGCTGTGGGAATCGATGGCCGAGGGCTGGCAGCGCCTGCGTGAATCCGCCGCCGGGGCGCTGACCCGCTTCAGGCCCGGCGAGAAGTCGAATCTGCCGCCGCCGATGGAGGTGGACGACCAGACCTACCTGCCGTCCAATGGCTGGTCGATGCTCGGCGGCGATGTCTTCGAGGACGAGCGCCGGCTGGTGGTGCGCATCGAGATCCCCGGCATGTCGAAGCAGGACTTCGACCTCGAGGTGCTCGACGATGTGCTGGTGGTGCGCGGCGAGAAGCGCTTCGAGCGCGAATCGAGCGAAGGCCGCTGGCGCGTCCTGCAGTGCGCCTACGGCAGCTTCCTGCGCAGCGTGCCGCTGCCGGTGAAGGTGCGGGCCGACCAGGCGAAGGCGACCTACAGGGACGGCGTGCTGCGGATCGAGCTGCCGAAGGTCGAGCCGGGCAAGCCGAAGCGGATCACGGTGAAGGTCGGCTGAAGGCTCGCCTGGGCGCGCCAGGCGCCCCGAGAGCCTGCCCGCGGCGCCGGTGGAAGTGCTCCGCCGGCGCCGCGAGCCGTGTTGCACCCCCGCGTAAGGCCGTGCGCTGTCCGCCTGCTGGACAGCGTCGGCCGATCGCGCTCCAATGCCTCCGCGCCCGCCGCGGCGATGTGCCGGCCGCGACGTTCGTCGCCGAACCGGAGCGAAACGCGGAGCTAGCCATGGCGAACACCTACGATCTGGCGGGCAAGTCGGCAATCGTCACCGGCGGCGCCAAGGGAATCGGCCGCGCGATCGTCGAGCGCTTCCTTGCCTGCGGCGCCAAAGTCCGGGTCTGGGACGACGATCCCGTGCGCATCGCGGGAGCGCAAACCGCGGTTGTCGACATCACCGATGCGAGCCGGATCGCCGCCTGCCTGGCCGAACTGAACGGGGCCCGCATCGACATCCTCGTCAACGACGCCGGTTATCTCGGCCGCGCGCAGCCGTTCGACCGTCACGATGCCGCTGACTGGCGCCGCATCGTGCAGGTGAACCTGATCGGCACCATGCTGGTCACGCAGGCCATCGTGCCGATCATGCGGCGGCAGGGCGGCGGGCGGATCGTCAACCTCGGTTCGCTGGCCGGGAAGGAGGGCCTGGCGGGACTGGCGGCCTACTCGGCGGCCAGCGCCGGCGTGATCGCCTTCACCAAGGCGCTCGGCCGCGAAGTCGTCGGCGACGGCATCCTCGTCAACTGCATCGCGCCCGGACCGATCGACACCGACATGATCCGCGACCTCGGCGCCGAGACCGTCGAGCGGATGATCGCCGACAGCCCGATGAAACGGCTTGGTTCGCCGCAGGAGGTCGCCGATCTCGTCGCCTGGCTCGGTTCGGAGGCCTGCAGCTTCAATGCCGGCGCCGTCTTCGACATGTCCGGCGGACGGGCACGGTATTGAGCCGGCGGCGCGCGGCGCCGAATCCCCGGCGTGCGCGATGCCCACCGTCCTGACCGGCCGCCGCATTGCGGCGAAGCTCATGCTGCAGAACGCGGATGCGATCAGCGACATGACGACGTAGACGACCGCCATCGCCCGCCTCGCCGACCGGCGCATGCCGACCGGCAGGATCGCGGCAAGTCCGATCGGTGCGAGATTTGGCGCGCCCAGCGCCAATCAGGATGATTTGTTGCCTGCATCGGCGAGGCCGGCCTCGATGCGTTCGGCGCGCGTCTTCAGGGCGTGATTCATGGCGTGGAAGTCCTGCTCGGCGGCACGCAGCCAGCCGCGACCGAGCAGGGCCGCGAACAGGCCGTTGACCCGTTCGCTGTGATGGAACCGCACGCCGCCCGCCGCGAGCGATTCGATGCGGAACCGATGCTCGGAGGACAGGAAGGCGGGGACGATGCGATGGCGGCGCCATCGCAGCTCGCGAGGCTCGCGGACTTGGGTGAGCGTGCACCGTGTCGACAGCGGCTGGCGCCCCTGGCACTGCAGGGTCAGCATCAGCCGGCTTCGAGCCGAAGGCTTGCCGGCGATGGCGCGAATGAACGGGTTCCACCGCCGGTACGAGGCGAAGTCCGTCAGGACGGCCCAGACCATCTCGGCGGACGCGTCGATGTCGACGCTCGATTGGATCTCCTGCATCGGCGTTCCGCTCCG
>CAYLZU010000270.1:1734-4871 GCA_964388005.1 uncultured Burkholderiaceae bacterium | reverse complement strand
GAACTGGCACGTGCTGACGGTGTCGCGCCGCGACCCGAAGACCGGCGAGTACACGATGGAGAAGGCGCCCTGCTATCACCTGGTGGCGGACGAGTAGTCGCGGGATGCCCCTGGCGCGCGCGTGAACATCCTCGAGAAGACCGACGACGAGATCCTGGCGCTGGCCAGGCCGCTGTGGCGCGACCTCGTCAGGTCCTCGAACGAAGGCAAGTACGGCGAGTTCTCGAAAAACTTCTCCAGTTCCCTGGCGCGGGCCATGGACCAGGTCGCCGCCGGGCACCAGTTCGCGCACAGCGAGCTGGCGCGCAGCCTGTCCGAGGAGTTCGACGCGCTCGGCACCATCCGCCGCGGCGAGCACGTGACGGTGCTGTTCCGGCAGCGCAGCACCAGGAAGCCGGGCGAATGGCTCGGCCGTCTCGTCCTCGGCTACGAGGACGGCAAGCTCAGGATCTTCGGTGCGTCGATCTTCTGAACGCGTCGTGGGGAGCTGAGGTGCGCGAAGTCATCCGGGCGGGCAAGTTCGTCGAGCTGACCTACAGGGTGACCGACGGCAAGACCGGCCATGTCCTGACCCGGGTCGAGTTCCCGCTCGGCTACGTCCACGGCTACAACGAGATCCTGGCGCCGTCGGTCCACATGCAGCTCGAGGGCCGGTCTGCCGGCGACGTCATCGAGGTGAAGATCGACGGCAACCAGATCTTCGGCCCCCGGGACGAGTCGCTGGTCTTCTCCGACGACATCGACAACGTCCCCGAGGAGTACCGGCAGGTCGGCACCTCCATTCTGATGGAGAACGACCGGGGACAGACGCGCAGCTTCCTCGTGACGCACGTGGACGACGAGAGGCTGACCGTCGACGGCAACAATCCGCTCAGCGGCCGGGAGCTGGTTTTCATCCTCGAGGTGCTGACGGTGCGCGATGCGACCGACGAGGAGATGAAGGCCGGCGGAGCGACCGGCGCCGGACCGGACGTCGACCCGTCGCTGATGAGACCGGTCTGAGGGCGGTGTCGAACGACGCCGAGGCAATGGCGCGGACGTTGTGCCGATTTCAAGGCGAAAGGAGGTAACCCATGAGCGAGCAGAAGCCCATCACCAAGGTTCCCGACGGACATTCGCGTTTCTTCACGACGCGCCAGATGCCGCCGAACGAGAAAGGGTTCGTCGGCTACGAAACCGTCTGGGAGCCGTTCCAGAAGGAAGCCGAGTACGAAACGCCGAAACAGCCTTAGGCGTCACGGCGTCGCGCCGCCCCGATTCGCCGGGCAGCCATGACCGACACTCGACCGGCGCCGTCGGTGCTCGGCGCTGCCACCGACGACGAGGGCTATCTGGTCGATCCGGACGACTGGAGCGAAGCCGTCGCCGCCGCCCTGGCCGAGCGCGAGGGCCTGCAGCTGGGCGATCTGCATTGGCAGGTCCTGCGCTTCATGCGCGCCTTCCTCGACGAGCACCAGCTGATCCCGGACGCGCGCTTCGTGATCCGCTTCCTCGCCGACGAGGCCGGCCTGGGTGATGCCGCCCGCCAGCGGCTGCTCGAGCTCTTTCCTTACGGCTACGTCAGGCAGGCGTGCAAGATCGCCGGCATGCGGCGACCGCGCGCCTGGAGCACCGGGTAGGAGTGGACTGATCGCCGGACTGAGCTGCCTCAAGAGGCCGGCACGGCGATCGGGCATCCTTGGCAGTTCCAACCGAACGATGGGAGACCACGATGCTGCGCACTGTGCTGATGGCGTTCCTCTTGCTTGCTTCGACGGCGTTCGCCGCCGATCCGGGCGCACTGGTCACCTACTCGAAGCAGGGCAGGTTCGAGGACGTGCGCGACGACCTCAAACTGGCGATCGAAAGCAAGGGCCTGGTGATCGACTACCAGTCGTACCTGAACCGCATGCTCGAACGGACCGGCAAGGACGTCGGCTCCGCGCAGCCGCTGTACGCCGACGCGCAGGCGTTCGTCTTCTGCAGCGCCAGCCTGTCGCGCAAGAGCATGGAAGCCGATCCGCTCAACGCGGCGATGTGCCCGTACGCGATGGTCGTGTTCGCGACCGCCAGGGAGCCGGGAAAAGTTCACGTTGCTTACCGGCGCCCGTGGCGGCCCGACGGCTCGGCTGCCTCGAAGGCGGCGCTGAAGGACATCGAGAAGCTGCTCGACTCGATCGCTCGCCAGGCGGTCGGGCAGAAGTAGCCGATCGAGGTTCACCTTCCGGCCGGTGCTCGAAGCCGGAGCGCTTCGCAACGACGCTGCGCGCCGATCAAGCCGGTTGCCCGCACACGCTCGAAGAGCGGGAGCTTCGGGCGGACCTGGCTCAGGCAGGCGCAACGGCCCGCGCCTACCGGCGCGGGCGTGAACCGGCTTTTCCTGCTCAGGCGGGCTCGGCGGCGCGCTTCGTGTCGGCCGGCGCGCCTTCGGGCGCGCCCTGCCACAGCATGTCGTAGCCGAGCTCTTTCGTCTCGCTGCACATCCTGGCGAGGGCGCCGAATTTCTCGCGGAACACTGCGTCGGCATGCGAACGCTCGTGCTGTTCGAACGAGCGCCAGTAGGTGACGATCACCACGTCATGGTCGGTGCCGCGCTCGGAGCCGAGCGAGCCTTCGTCGGATACGAATCCCGAGAAGCGGAACACCTGGCCGGCGATGAATCCGCCGCGGTCGTCGCCGTAGGTCTCCTTGACGACGCTGCACATCTCGGCCAGCGTCAGCTCGATGTCTTCGTAGGTGACGCCCGGCTTCAGCTTGACGGTGTTGAACAGCAGCTTCGCGCCGAAGGGAATCGTGATCGGGCCGAACATGGTGCCTCCGGAAACAGGAATCGATACGGATAAGGGTACCGCAGCAGCGGTCGGATCGCAGCCGTCGCGGCGCGATAGCCCTTCCCGATTCGGGGTCGACGTGCGACCGGGTTAACCCGTGCAACGCCCGTCCGGCCCGAGCTTCAGATGGGTGGCGAGCCATTCGCGCGCACGGCTCCGCGCGTGCCTGGTCGCTTCCTTCTCCTCGGGCGACTGATCCGGCCGGAAGTCGAACGCGCGGCGCGCCATCGGGTACATCTGAAGTTCGACCGGAATTCCGCGACCCCACAGGGCGTAGAACGCGCGCCCGTTGACCATGCGGCGCAGCTCGAAGTCGGCGTCGCCGAT
>CAYLZU010000270.1:0-1724 GCA_964388005.1 uncultured Burkholderiaceae bacterium | reverse complement strand
CGGCGCGACCGAGAACAGCTGCTGCGGCTCGGGCGCGTTCGGGTTCTGGAAGTGGCCGTAGTAGGAGACGATCGCAGCCACGTCCTGCGGCCGCTTCGCCGCCAGCCGGATCGCGAAGTACGGCCCGCGAGAGACGCCGACGATGCCGACCGGCCCCTTGCACACATCCTTGCGCGCCAGCAGCGCATCCAGTCCCGCTTCGACATCGGCCTCGGTCTCGGGGTAATGCCGATCCGGCCAGCGCTCGATCATGTTGCCCTTCTGCCAGTCCGGCGCCAGCACCAGGAAGCCCTGCGCCGCCAATGCACGCATGTGCGCGCGGTCTTCCTCCTCGAAGCCGCGCTTGGCGTGGATGTAGAGCACCGGCGGGAACGGGCCGTTGCCTTCCGGCCTGGCGACTTCGATCGGCACCTCGTACCTGCCGGTGCTGACGGTCGACTTCTCCAGCGGCTGCGCCACCGAAGCCAGGGCCAGGCAGCCCAGGCATGCACCGGCAATCGCAAGCGCCGGATTCATTCCAGCGCCCTCACGGTGAAGGAAAGCGACGCCAGATCGCCCAGCACCAGCGTGCGCGGCTCGCCGAACCCGGCCACGGTCCCCGGGTTCACCAGCCAGGTGTGTCCGCCGCGAACGTGGGCGACCCGTTCGATCTCGGCCTGATGGCTGTGGCCGCAGAACACCGCGTCGTAGTCGCCGGTCAGGGCCATGCCACGCGCCAGATGCGGATAGTGGATCATGAACAGCCTTCTTTGCCCGAGGTCGAGCGCCGCCTCGCCGCCGTGGTAGACGACCGCGCCGCCGGACTCGAAGGCCAGTCGCGACATCGCCGGGATGTCGCCGAGGTTGTTGCCGTGAATGACGTGCATCGGCAGGCCCAGCCCCATCGCCCGGCGCAGGGTGTTGCCGCCGATGACGTCGCCGCAGTGAAGCACCGCCCGCGCCCCCCAGTCGCGCGCCAGCTCGACCGCGCGCACCAGCAGGTCACCGTGATCGTGGCTGTCGGATACGACGGCGATCTTCATCGTCTCGGGACTGCCGCTTCAGACGGGGTCATCGGGGCAGCATACTGCCCGACTGCCGCGGCGTCGGCCTACCAAGGTGGGTATGTCAGCCCCCCCATCCTCGGGGCTGGACAGCCCGGCGTGCGCGCAAGCCTAATGGCTGGCCCCGTGGCGTCGCCGATCGATCGGCATTTCTCCGCTGCTACCCTTGCCGGCGCCCGCAACGCCGCCACCTGATCCCGCTGTCGATGCCTGCCGACGATCCGCCGCCGCCGCGCGCTGCCGAAGTGCGCAAAACCACCTGCTACATGTGCGCCTGCCGCTGCGGCATCCGCGTGCATCTGGAAGACGGCAAGGTCCGCTACATCGACGGCAACCCCGAGCACCCGCTGAACCAGGGCGTGATCTGCGCCAAGGGCTCGTCGGGGATCATGAAGCAGTACTCGCCGGCGCGACTCACGAAGCCGCTGCTGCGCAGGAGCGGCACCGAACGCGGCGCCGGCGACTTCGAGGAGATCAGCTGGGAACGCGCCTTCGAGCTGCTCTCCGAGCGGCTGGCGAAGATCCGCGCCACCGACCCGAAGAAGTTTGCCCTCTTCACCGGCCGCGACCAGATGCAGGCGCTGACGGGCCTGTTCGCGCGCCAGTTCGGCACCCCGAACTACGCCGCGCACGGCGGCTTCTGCTCGGTGAACATGGCCGCCGGCATGATCTACACCATCG
>CAYLZU010000269.1:0-4875 GCA_964388005.1 uncultured Burkholderiaceae bacterium | reverse complement strand
AACACGATCCACTGGACCTACGACACCTGGATGCTCGCCAACGGCACCGGCAGCGCCATCGTCAAGACCGGCGGCGACACCTGGTTCTTCCTCACCGCCGACTACGCCTTCGGCCACGCGCTCGAGCGCGACACCGAGGCGGTGGTGCTGAAAAACGGCGGCAAGGTGCTCGGCAAGGTGCGCCATCCGTTCCCGGGCTCGGACTTTTCGTCGTTCCTGCTGCAGGCGCAGAGCTCGAAGGCGAAGATCATCGGCCTGGCCAATGCCGGCGGCGACACCATCAACTCGATCAAGCAGGCCTCGGAGTTCGGCATCGTCAAGGGCGGCCAGAACTTGGCGGGCCTGCTGGTGTTCCTGACCGACATCAAGGCCCTCGGCCTGCCGACGGCGCAGGGCCTGATCTTCACCGAGACCTTCTACTGGGACCGCGACGACGCCTCGCGCGAGTTCGCCAAGCGCTTCTCGGCGCAGGCGCCGCGCAACAACTACCCGACCATGATCCACGCCGGCGTGTACTCGGCGGTGCTGCACTACCTGAAGGCGATCGAGGCGATCAAGACCGACGACGGCACCAAGGTCATCGAGCAGATGAAGAAGATGCCGACCGACGATCCGCTGTTCGGCAAGGGCGTCGTGCGCGCCGACGGCCGCAAGATCCACCCCGCCTACCTGGTCGAAGTGAAGAAGCCGGAGGAGTCGAAGGGGCCGTGGGATCTGTACAAGATCCGCGCCACGATCCCCGCCGATCAGGCCTTTCGTCCGATGGACCAGGGCGACTGCCCGCTGGTGAAGAAGTGACCTGAAGCCGCGCTCGCGCGCGGCTTCAGGTCATCCCCGCGCAGGCGGGGATCCAATCTAAACAACGAGAGAAAACCTGGGCCCCGGCCTGCGCCGGGGCGACTCCTCCGACCCTTCCGTGGAAATCTTCGGCGTTCCGTCGCAGGCGCTGTTCGGCCAGCTGCTGATCGGGCTGATCAACGGCTCGTTCTACGCCCTGCTGTCGCTCGGCCTGGCGGTGATCTTCGGCCTGCTGAACATCATCAACTTCACCCACGGCGCCCAGTACATGATGGGGGCGTTCGTCGCCTTCATCCTGCTCAACCACTTCGGCATCAGCTACTGGTGGGCGCTCGCGATCGCGCCGGTCGTGGTCGGCGCCACCGGGGTCGTCATCGAGCGGACCATGCTGTCCCGGCTGTACAAGCTCGACCACGTCTACGGCCTGCTGCTCACCTTCGGCCTGGCGCTGATCATCCAGGGCCTGTTCCGCCAGCAGTACGGCTCGGCCGGCCTGCCCTACCAGATCCCGGAGCAGCTGCAGGGGGCGCGCAACCTCGGCTTCATGTTCCTGCCGAATTACCGGGCCTGGGTGATCGTCGCCTCGCTGGTGGTCTGCCTGTCGACCTGGTACGTGGTCGAGCGCACCAAGCTCGGCGCCTACCTGCGCGCCGCCACCGAGAACCCGCAGCTGGTGCAGGCCTTCGGCATCAACGTGCCGCGCATGATCACCGCCACCTACGGCTTCGGCGTCGGCCTGGCGGCGCTGGCCGGGGTGATGGCGGCACCGGTGTACCAGGTCAGCCCGCAGATGGGCGCCGATCTGATCATCGTCGTCTTCGCGGTGGTGGTGATCGGCGGCATGGGCTCGATCATGGGCGCGGTGGTGACCGGATTCGGCCTGGGCATCATCGAGGGGCTGACCAAGGTCTTCTACCCGGAGGCCTCCAGCACGGTGATCTTCATCATCATGGCGATCGTGCTGCTGATCCGGCCCGCCGGCCTCTTCGGGACCCAGAAGTAGAAGATGGCAGCGACCGCATTGTCCTCGGCTGCCGCGACGCTGGCCTACCAGCGCCGGGTGTTCATCGTCATGGCCGTGCTGCTCGCGGCGGCGCCGCTGGTCGTGTACCCGGTGTTCATGATGAAGGTGATGTGCTTCGCGCTGTTCGCCTGCGCCTTCAACCTGCTGATCGGCTACGTCGGCCTGCTCTCCTTCGGCCATGCGATGTTCTTCGGCATGGCGGCCTATGTCTCGGCGCACGCGGCCAAGGTCTGGGGCTTCACGCCGGAACTGGCGATCCTCTCCGGCACGCTGGTGGCCACCGCGCTCGGCTTCGTCGCCGGATCGCTCGCCATCCGCCGGCTCGGCATCTACTTCGCCATGGTCACGCTGGCCCTGGCGCAGATGGTCTTCTTCTTCTGCCTGCAGGCGCCGTTCACCGGCGGCGAGGACGGCATCCAGGCGGTGCCGCGCGGCAACCTGTTCGGCGTCATCGACCTGACCAAGCCGTATTCGATGTACCTGGTCGTGCTGACGATCTTCCTCGGCGGCTTCCTGTTCATCTTCCGCGTCGTCCATTCGCCGTTCGGCCAGGTGCTGAAGGCGATCCGCGAGAACGAGAGCCGCGCCGTCTCGCTCGGCTACGACGTCGACAAGTACAAGCTGGTCGCCTTCGTGCTGTCGGCCGGGCTGGCGGGCCTTGCCGGCGCGACCAAGGCGCTGGTGTTCCAGCTGGCGTCGCTCACCGACGTGCACTGGTCGATGTCCGGCGAGGTGGTGCTGATGACGCTGCTCGGCGGGCTGGGCACGATCTTCGGCCCGGTCATCGGCGCGGCGGTCATCATTACCATGCAGAACTACCTGGCGCAGCTCGGCGCCTGGGTGACGGTCGTGCAGGGGCTGATCTTCGTCGTCTGCGTGCTCGCCTTCCGCCGCGGCATCGTCGGCGAGATCGGCAACCTGCTGAAGAAGCCGCTGTAGCCGGCAGCCGGCGCTTTCGCGCCCGGCCGCCACGCCGATTTCCGATCCGATGACCCCGCATCAGCGCCGCAGCGCCGCCGAGCAGCGCCGGCTCGACGCCGCGCTCACCGAGCTGTTCGAGCAGCGGATCACCTTCAACCAGACGCTGGGACTGAGGGTGCTGACGCTCGAGCCGGCAGGGCCGCGGCTGCGCTTCGAGATGCGCCCCGAACTGGTCGGACACTACCTCTATGGCCGCCTGCACGGCGGCGTGATCTCGGCCACGCTCGATGCGATGGCCGGCCTGGCGATCATGGTCGCGCTCGGCGAGAAACACTGCGACGAGTCGGCCGAGCAGGTGATGCACCGCTTCGGCCGCCTCGGCACGATCGATCTGCGGGTCGACTTCCTGCGCCCCGGACTCGGCCGCTCGTTCGTCGCCGGCGCCGAGGTGACGCGCCTCGGCGGGCGCGTCGGCTCGGTGCGGATGCATCTGGTCAACGACGAGCAACG
The DNA here is from genome assembly GCA_964388005.1 of uncultured Burkholderiaceae bacterium. Lineage (GTDB taxonomy): Bacteria > Pseudomonadota > Gammaproteobacteria > Burkholderiales > Burkholderiaceae_F > JADJWR01. The sequence continues at coordinate 1,622 of CAYLZU010000269.1, read as the reverse complement.
CCTCGTCGCCACCGGCGCCGCCTCCTACATGCTGAGCTGACGGCGGCCTACTCGACCACCGTCTGCGACTGCTCGCGCAGGTACTGCGGCAGGTAGTAGAACGAGCCGATCGCCTTGCCGGTGGTGCCGCTCGCCTTCCAGCCGCCGAAGGGCTGATAGCCGGGCCAGGCGCCGGTGGTCGCCCCCTGAGGCCGGTTGACGTAGACGACGCCGGCCTCGATGCGATCGAGGAAGGACGGGATCTCCTCGCCCGCGCCGTAGAAGCCCGCCGTCAGCCCGTAGTCGCTGGAATTGGCGAGATCGATCGCCTGCTCGAGCGAATCGACCTCGCCGACCAGCACCAGCGGGATGAACTTCTCCTCGCGCCACAGCCGGTAGTCGAGCGGCGCCGAGGCCACCGTCGGCGCCACGAACCAGCCGTCGGCGAGCGCGCCCGAATCAAGTGCCTCGCCGCCGGTGTGGATGGCGCCGTGCCGGCGCAGGTTCCCGGTGCAATCCAGGTAGCGGGCGTACGCCGCCTCGTTGATCACCGGCCCCATCCAGTTCTCGCGCCGCGTCGGGTCGCCGACGGCGATCATCCGCGTCTTGCCGACCAGCAACTGCCGCAGCGCTGCCGCTACCGGGCGCTCGACGTACACGCGCGAGCAGGCCGAGCACTTCTGCCCCTGCAGCCCGAAGGCCGAGCGCACGATGCCGGTGGCGGCGCGCTCGAGGTCGGCATGGCGGCTGACGATGGCGGCGTTCTTGCCGCCCATCTCGGCGATGCACGGCCGCGGCCAGGCGCCGTGCGCGAACCGGCGCACGATCTGCATGCCGACCTCGTACGAGCCGGTGAAGGTGACGCCGGCGATGCGCGGATCGCCGATCAGCGCCGCCCCGATCTCGCCGCCGGCCCCGGACACATAGTTGACCACCCCCGGCGGCAGCCCGGCGTCGCGCAGCACCTCGAGCAGCAGCCAGCCGCTCCAGGTGGTGTCGCTCGCGGTCTTGAACACCACCGTGTTGCCGGCCACCAGCGCCGCCGCCACCGGGCCGCCGGCGAGCGCGTACGGAAAGTTGAACGGCGCGATCACCGCCCAGACGCCGTAGGGCTTCAGCACGCTGCGGTTGCGGCTGACGAAGCCCGGCAGCGGGTCGTCCGCAAGCGCGCGGTCGAAGCCGCCGTTGGCCTCCATCTGGTCGCAGTACCAGCTGAAGAGATCGGCGGTCTCCTGCACTTCGCCGAGCGACTCCATGCGGTTCTTGCCGACCTCGAGCGCCACCGCGGCGCCGATGTCGTAGACGCGCTCCTCGATCAGCGCCGCCACCCGCCGCAGCAGCCGAACGCGCTCGCGCCAGGGCGTCGCCGCCCAGCCTCGATGCGCCCCCGCCGCGGCCGAGACGGCATCGGCGGCATCCTGCGCCGAGCCGCGCGCGAAGCGGCCGAGCAGCCAGTTGCGATCGATCGGCGATCGCACCTCGAAGTGCGCCGCCGCGGCGCGCGGCTCGCCGCTGATCCATTGCGGAAAGTCGCGGCCGAGCCTGCCGCGAACCCGTTCGAGCGCCGCCTCGAACCGCTGGTGCAGTTCGGCCGGCGGGTCGAACATCGTCGAGTAGGTCAGGCGGAACGATTCGCTGCTCAC
>CAYLZU010000268.1:0-4891 GCA_964388005.1 uncultured Burkholderiaceae bacterium | reverse complement strand
ATCAGCGGCCGCGGCAGCACGCGATAGAAGAAGTCGACCTGCACGTGATTGTTCCTGCGCACGCCGATCGCCGCGCCCACGAACACGACGCAGATCAGCAGATAGCGGGCGATCTCCTCGGTCCACGCCGCCGAGTCGTTCAGCACGTAGCGGGTGAAGAACTGGTGGAAGATCACCCCGGCGAGCAGCCAGAAGAACGCCAGCGACACCCAGTCCTCGAAGCGGTACTGGGCGAGGTCGACCGGCGCGTCGGTGACGTGGAACTGCCCGTCGGCGTCCATCACCTCGCCGATCGCGTCGATCGGCGACGGCGCTTCCTGCCCGGCCCCGGCACTGCCCGCGCTCATTGCCGCTGCGCCGACGACTTTCCGAAGCTGCGGTTGAAGCGGCGCCCGGCCATCACCAGGTGATGCCGCATCGCCGCCCGCGCGGCGGCGGGATCACGCGCCTCGATGCCGGCGAGAATCGCCTCGTGCTCCTCGATCGCCGAGCTCCACAGCGCCGGCGTGTCGAAGTGGTGCTCCAGCTGCAGGAACAGCGGCCCCGTGCGCTGCGCCCACAGCGTGCGCACCATCAGCGCCAGGGCGCTGTTGCCGCTCGCCTCGGCGATGCGCAGGTGGAAGCGGTGATCGCCGTCGAGCGGCACCACGTTGCGGCGCTGGTCGCGGCCCATCGACGCCAGCGCCGACTTCATCTGCCGGATCTGCGCCGCGGTGGCGCGTTTCGCGGCCAGCGACGCGCACTCGGACTCGACCAGCCTGCGGGCGTCGATCAGCTCGAACGGCCCCGAGTCCGGCGGCAGCACCGGCCGGCGCGCCGCCATCTTGCGGGCGTCGGCGACGTAGACGCCGGAGCCGATCCGCACCTCGACGAAGCCCTCGACCTCGAGCGCGATCAGCGCCTCGCGCACCGACGGCCGGCTGACGCCGAGCCGCTTCGCCAGGTCGCGCTCGGGCGGCAGGCGGGCGCCCGGCCTGTACTCGCCGCGGCGGATCAGGGCCGCGATCTGGTCGGCGATCTGCCGGTACAGGCGGCGCGGTTCGACGGCTTGGATCGGCATGCGCAGTCGGCTGGCGGTGTCGTCGCGGCGGCTCGCGTCTGGGCTGCGGTGGACAAGGCCTGGGGTGCCACCTAGACTGCGCCACTCACTGGTAAAGTGGTCAGGCCAATTGGCCGGCGAGCTTCACACGGCGGCCTGGCACTGTCAAGGCGCGGCGGGGCCGCGCCGCGATCACGGGAGGAGCACCATGAGCGGCCGACTGGCAGGAAAGCGGGCCCTGATCACCGCCGCGGCGCAGGGCATGGGCCGCGCCGCCGCGCTCGCGTTCGCGCGCGAAGGCGCTCGGGTCATCGCCACCGACGTCAACGAGCCGCTGCTCGCCGAACTGGACGGCCGCGCCGGCATCGTCACCGCGACGCTGGACGTGCTGGACGACGCGGCGGTGGCGGCCCTGGTCGAGAAGACCGGCGCGGTCGACATCCTGTTCAACTGCGCCGGCTGGGTGCACCAGGGAACGCTGCTGGACTGCTCGATCGCCGACTGGGACCGCAGCTTCGACCTCAATGTCCGCAGCATGTTCGTGGTGACCAGGGCGATGCTGCCGAAGATGATCGCCGCCGGCGGCGGCGTGATCCTGAACATGGCCTCGGTGCTCGGCGCGCACAAGGCGGCGCCGAACCGGCTCGCCTACGCGGCGAGCAAGGCGGCGGTGGCCGGCTTCACCCGCGCGCTGGCGATCGACCACGTCAAGCAGGGCATCCGCGTCAACTGCGTCTGCCCCGGCACGGTGGACACGCCGTCGCTCGGCGAGCGGATCAACGCCTTTGCCGACCCGGCGCAGGCGCGCCGCGACTTCATCGCCCGCCAGCCGATGGGTCGCCTGGCCACCGCCGAGGAACTGGCGGAGAGTTTCGTCTTTCTCGTCTCCGACGAGTCGTCGTTCATGACCGGTCAGGCCGTGTTCGTCGACGGCGGCATGAGCCTATGATCGCGGCACGCGACAACACTCCGGAGACCGCATGAAGCTGCTGCGCTACGGGCCGTCGGGCCACGAGAAACCGGGACTGCTCGATGCCGACGGCCGCATCCGCGATCTGTCGAGCATCGTAGCCAACATCGACTCCGGCGTCCTCGCGCCGAGCCGGCTCGCGCACCTGCGCAAGTTCGATCCGGCCAAGCTGCCGAAGGTCGCGAGCACGCCCCGCCTCGGCGTGCCCTTCACTGGCATCGGCAAGTTCATCGCCATCGGCCTGAACTACGCCGACCACGCCGCCGAGTCCGGCGTGCCGGTGCCGAGCGAGCCGGTGGTGTTCATGAAGGCCACCACCTGCATCACCGGGCCGAACGACGGCATCGTGATCCCCAAGGGCTCGACCAAGACCGACTGGGAGGTCGAGCTCGGCGTGGTCATCGGAACCAAGGCGCAGTACGTGGACAGGGACGAGGCGCTGCGCCATGTGGCCGGCTATTGCGTGGTCAACGACGTCTCCGAACGCAACTTTCAGCTCGAGCGCGGCGGCCAGTGGGACAAGGGCAAGGGCTGCGACACCTTCGGACCGATCGGCCCATATCTGGTGACCGCCGACTCGGTGCCCGATCCGCAGAACCTCGAGATGTGGCTCGACGTCAACGGCGAGCGCCGCCAGCGCGGCAACACGAAGACGATGGTCTTCGGCGTCGCGCACCTGGTGAGCTACGTCAGCCAGTTCATGACCTTGATGCCCGGCGACATCATCACCACCGGCACGCCGCCGGGCGTCGGCATGGGCATGAAGCCGCCGCAGTTCCTGAAGCCGGGAGACACGGTCACGCTCGGCATCGAGGGGCTCGGCGAGCAGCGGCAGCGCGTGACCGCCTGGGCCGGGCGCTGACCGACGCCCCCGCCATCGGCAGCATCGCGGCAGCGGCGGCGCCCGGTCGCGGCCCTCGCGGCAGGGCTTACTGAGGCACGAAGCCGCTCGCCTTGATGATCTTCGCCCAGGTCTGCGCGTAGGCGCGCTCGCGCGCCGCCAGCTGCTGCTGCGGCATGTAGCCGACGGTGAGCCCCATCGCGGTCAGCCGCTCGCGCACCTCGGCAATCGCGATCACCTTGGCCAGCGCGGCGCCGAACTCGTCGATCACCGCCTGCGGCGTGCCCGCGGGCGCGAAGAAGGCGTAAAACGGCACGTCCTCGAAGCCGGCCAGCCCAAGTTCGGCGAAGGTCGGGACGTCGGGCAATGCCGCCTGCCGCGTGCCGCCAAGCACCGCGACCACGCGCAGCCTGCCGGCCTTGTGGTTCTCGATGAAGTCGGGCACCGAGCCGACGCCGGCCGGGATCTGGTTGCCGAGCATGTCGCCGATCATCGGCGCGCTGCCGCGATAGGGCGCGGAGACGAGGTCGAGCCGGTACTTCTCGCCGATCACCTTGACCAGGAACTCCGGCACCGACGCCGGTGCCGGGATGCCGACCGCCGACTTGCCGCCCTGCCCTTTCACCCAGTCGATGTACTGGCTGAAGCTCGTCGCCGGCGTCGCCGCGGAGACCGCGAAGGCGTTGACGAAGGTGGCGAAGCCGGCCACCGGGACGAAGTCGCGCGCGGGGTCGTAGCCGGGGTTCTTCAGTACCAGCGGCAGGATCGAGATCGTGTGGTCGTGCGAGATGAAGAAGGTGGTGCCGTCCGCTGCCGCGCTCTTCAGAACCTGCGCCGCGATCTGGCCGCCGGCGCCGGGACGGTTCTCGACCACGACGCTCGATGCGCCGAGCGCGTCCTTCAGGCGCTCCGACAGCAGCCGGGCGATGGCGTCGGTGCCGCCGCCGGGCGGAAAGCCGACCAGGATGCGGACCGTCCTGCCGGACTGGGCCAGGACGCCGGTGGAGCCGACGGCGAGCAGAAGGGCGAAGGCGCAGCGGGCGAGCAGCGCGCGCCGGCGAAGGGGCTGGATCACGAAACCTCCATGGCTGGAATCGGCGCCGCGACGGCGCCGGCGCGAAGTATGCCGCGCAAGGGCCGGGGCGACCGCGCCTGCGGCCGCTACTCCTTGACCGCCCCGGTCATTCCCGAGACGTAGTACTCGACGAAGAACGAGTACAGCACCGCCACCGGCAGGGAACCGAGCAGCGCGCCGGCCATCAGCGCGCCCCAGTGATAGACGTCGCCCTCGACCAGTTCGGTGACCACGCCGACCGGCACCGTCTTCACCTCCGACGAGGAGACGAAGGTCAGCGCGTAGATGAACTCGTTCCAGGACAGCGTGAAGGCGAAGATACCGGCCGAGATCAGCCCCGGCACCGCCAGCGGCAGGATGATCCTGACCAGGATCTGCCAGCGGGTGGCGCCGTCGATCAGCGCGCACTCCTCCAGCTCGAACGGGATCGAGCGGAAGTAGCCCATCAGCAGCCAGGTGCAGAACGGCACGAGGAACGTCGGGTACGTCAGGATCAGCGCCCAGCGCGTGTCGAACAGGCCGAGGTTGAACACGATCGTCGCCAGCGGGATGAACAGGATCGACGGCGGCACCAGGTAGGCGAGGAAGATCGCCAGCCCGGTGGGCTTGGCGCCGCGGAAGCGCAGTCGTTCGATGGCATAGGCGGCCAAGACGCTGGCGGCGATCGAGGTGAAGGTGGCCACCACCGACACCAGGATCGTGTTCCACATCCACTGCGGATAGGCGGTCTGGAACAGCAGCTTGTGGAAGTGCGCCAGCGTCGGGCTCTCGATCCAGAACGGATTGGCGGCGCGCGAGACCAGCTCCTCGTTCGGCTTGAACGCCGTCATGCCCATCCAGTAGAAGGGGAACAGCAGCACGAACAGAAAGACTCCGAGCGGGATGTACAGCGTCACCCAGCGCCGCGGCAGCGACTCCAGGTAGGTCATGCCCTGGGTGTCGACGGACTTGTCCATCTCAGAGGCT
>CAYLZU010000267.1:0-4893 GCA_964388005.1 uncultured Burkholderiaceae bacterium | reverse complement strand
GGGTGGGCAGCGGTTCGGTGCGGCGAAACCAGACGGCGTCGAAGCGGCGGCCGTCGAGTTCGAGGGCGAGCTTCAGGTGCGCATCCTTGATCAGCCGCTGTTCGGCGACGGCGAACTCGTTGTCGAACAGCGGCGCGGCGAAGCCCTGGCCCCAGATCTGGCGGTCGATCGCCTCGATCAGCGGCAGGTTGATCTCGGGCGCCGCCAGCGGACCGTCGGTGGAGATGCGGCGGGTGAACAGTTCGGCTTCGGAGCTGGCGCGGGTGGCGGCTTCGAAGGCCTGCGAAAAACCCTCGAAGTGCTCGTGCGGCAGCGTCAGTCCGGCGGCCATCGCGTGGCCGCCGAACTTCTCGATCATCTGCGGCGCCGCCTTGGTCACCAGGTCGAGCACGTCGCGCAGGTGCACGCCTTCGATCGAGCGGCCCGAGCCGCGCAACGTTGCGTCGCCGGCGCGGGCGAAGGCGATCGTCGGCCGATGGTGCCGTTCCTTCACCCGCGAGGCCACCAGCCCGACCACGCCCTGGTGCCAGCCTTCGTTGAACAGCGTGATCGTCCGCCTGCCGGCGAGGTCGGTCTCGTCGAGCTCGGTCAGCGCGTCGAGCTGCATGTCGGCTTCGATCGCGCGCCGCTCGCGGTTCAGTTCGTCGAGGCCGCGGGCGAGGTCGAGCGCCCGCGCCGGATCGTCGGTGGCGAGGCACTCGATGCCGACCGTCATGTCGGTGAGCCGCCCGGCGGCGTTGATGCGCGGGCCGACCGCGAAGCCGAGGTCGGACGCGCGCGCGGTGCGCGCGCTGCGTCCGGCCACCTGGAGGAGGGCGGCAATGCCGGGCTGAGCCAGTCCGTTGCGGATGCGCTCGAGTCCGGCGGCGACGAGGATGCGGTTGTTGCGGTCGAGCGGCACGACGTCGGCCACGGTGCCCAGCGCCACCAGATCGAGCAGCGCGTTCAGCTTCGGCTGGGTCGCCTCGGTGAAGCGGCCGCGCTGGCGCAATTCGGCGCGCAGCGCCAGCAGCACGTAGAACATGACGCCGACGCCGGCGAGGTTCTTGCTCGGAAAGCCGCAGCCGCGCTGGTTGGGGTTGACGATCACCGCCGCCGCCGGCAGGCGGTCGCCGGGCAGGTGGTGGTCGGTGATCAGCACCTCGATGCCGAGTTCGCGCGCGCGCGCCACCCCGGCGACGCTGGCGATGCCGTTGTCGACGGTGATGAGCAGGCTCGGGCGGCCGGACGGTCCGGCGGCGGCGAGCTCGACGATCTCCGGCGTCAGCCCATAGCCGTAGTCGAATCGGTTCGGCACCAGGTAGTCGACGCGCGCGCCCATCGCCCGCAGGCCGCGCAGGCCGACGGCGCAGGCGGTGGCGCCGTCGCAGTCGTAGTCGGCGACGATCAGCATCCGCGCGCCGGCCTCGATGCGGTCGGCGAGCAGCTTCGCCGCATCGTCGACGTGGGACAGTCGCAGCGGCGCGATGAGATCGCGCGTGGCCAGTTCGAGCTCGCGCACGGTGGTCACGCCGCGCGCGGCGAGTGCGCGCGCCAGCGGCGGCGCGATGCCCTCGGCGGCGAGCCGGCGCGCGGCATCGGCGTCGAAGGCGCGGCGAACGAGCTGCGTCATTCCGCCTCGGCCAGCAGCGGCGCCAGCGGCGCCTTGCGCCACAGCCGCCACGCATCCCGGCGTCGCAGCCGCGCGATGCGCACGGACCGGCGGCCGCCCAGCACCAGCATCAGCTCGTCGCCGCCGGCGGCGAAGCAGGCCTCCTGCAACTGGCGCAGCCTGCGGTCCAGTTGCCCGAGTTGCTCGATCCACTGACCCCAGGCCTCGAACTGCGACGGCGCCAGCAACTCGCCGCGGATCGACACCACGTCGGCCCTGGCCGGAGGGATTCCGTCGTCGTCGCAGAGCGCGCGCTCCGGCACACCCGCGGCCAGCGCCCAGCCGCGCAGGACCGGGTCGCTGCTGGCGACGGCGCCGAACGGCCGCGCCGGCAGCGGCGACCAGGCACCGCCGCCATGCAGCCAGACGGCATTGACGGTCGTCGATCCGCCAGCCTCGCGCGCCTCGTTGACGGGGTCGGAGTGCCAGCGCATCTGCACCTCGGTCAGGAGCCGGCGCCACAGCGCGGCGTCGTCGCCGGTCGGCCAGAGCTCGAGCGCCGACTGGCCGAGCGCGGCATCGAGCGGCGTCGTCTCGAGCAACCAGTTCCGTGCCAGCGACAGCAGCCAGCGACTGCCGTGAACGTGCAGTGTCGGCCGCGCATCCGCAGCCAGATCGTCCAGCGCCGAGCGCAGGTGGCCCGCGAGGGCGACCGTTTCGGCGCCGGAGGGCGGGACCTCGAGCGGGCTTACCAGCACGTGGTCGCGGGCGAAGGCGAAGTGCACCGGGTCGACGTGCCAGCACTGGGCGCCGGGATCTGCTTTCGGGTCCAGCGCCCGCAGCGCATACGGCGCAGTGACCGGCTCACCGGTGCCGCCGAACTGCCGCCACAGCCAGCGCAGGTGCGGCGCGTGAACGTCGTCGCCGGTGTGCCGGGCATCGTCGACCCGTGCCCGTGCCAGCGCCGCATTCAGCCACGGCATCGTCGCCGCGGCGACGACGGCGGCGGCGATCGGGGCGGGCAAGAGCGCGCCGGGCGCGACGACGGTCCATCGCATGGCGGCCGATTCTAAGTGGGGGGTGAGGTTCGCTTCGATAGAATGCTTCAGCCCGCCGCCCTGATCCCGCACTTGACCCTTCCCTACGAAGTCCGCATCGGCCTGCGCTATACGCGCGCCGGGCGCCGCGCGCGCCGTCGCAACGGCTTCATCTCCTTCATCTCGGCGGTGTCGATGGCCGGCATCGCCCTCGGCGTGGCGGCGCTGATCGTCGTGCTGTCGGTGATGAACGGCTTCGTCAAGGAGGTGCGCAGCCGCATGCTGGCGGCGGTGTCGCACGTCGAAATCTCAAGCCATGGCGGCCATGTCGCCGATGTCCAGACGATCATGGCGCAGGCGAGACGCAACCCGGAGGTGCTGGCCGCGGCGCCGTTCGTCAACGCCCAGGGCCTGTTCGCGCAGGGCGATGTCGTGCGCGGCGCGCTGATCCGCGGCGTCGACCCGGCGCTCGAGCCGGAAGTCTCCGAGATCGCCCGCAAGACCGGCGGCGGCGACATCGCCCGGCTTGCCGACGGCGAGTTCAACGTCATCCTCGGCATCGACCTGGCGCGGGCGCTGCGCGTCGCCGTCGGCGACAGGGTGACGCTGATCTCGCCGCAGGGCAACGTCACGCCGGCCGGCGTGGTGCCGCGGCTGCGCCAGTTCAACGTCGTCGGCACGTTCTCGTCGGGCCACTTCGAGTTCGACAGCTCGCTGGCGATGATTCACCTCGGCGATGCGCAGCGGCTCTTCCGCACCGCCGGCCCAAGCGGCGTGCGCCTGCGCCTGTCCGACGCCGAGCGCGCGCCGCGGGTGGCGGCGGACCTCGCGCGCGAACTGCCGCCCGGGCTGCTGGTGCGCGACTGGTCGCGGCAGAACCCGACCTATTTCGCGGCCGTGCTGGCCGAAAAGCGGATGATGTTCATCATCCTGACGCTGATCGTTGCCGTGGCGGCGTTCAATCTGGTCTCGACGCTGGTGATGACGGTGACCGAGAAGCAGGCCGACATCGCCATTTTGCGCACCCTCGGCGCCAGCCCGCGCAGCGTGATGGCGGTGTTCATCGTCCAGGGGGCGCTGATCGGCGTATTCGGCACCCTGATCGGTGTGGCCGGCGGGCTGCTGCTGGCGACCAACCTCGACGTCATCGTGCCGGCGATCGAGCGGCTGATGAACGTGCAGTTCCTGCCGCGCGAGATCTACTTCATCAGCAGCCTGCCGTCGGATCCTCGCGCCTCGGACATCGTGCCGATCACCGTCATATCGCTGCTGCTGTCGCTGGCGGCGACGCTGTACCCGAGCTGGCGCGCCTCGCGCACGCGTCCGGCCGAGGCGCTTCGATATGACTGACGGCGCAGCCGCTGACCTTTTCCCCTCCCCTTCAAGGGGAGGGGGAAGGGGTGGGGATGGGTTTGAAGTGACTGACGGCGCAGCCGCTGACCTTTTCCCCTCCCCTTCAAGGGGGCGAAGGTGGGGTTTCGCGCGGCAATGCTGCGCGCCGCCGCAGCGACGAGCGCCTGCCCGCGCGAGCCTGGACGGGGGAAGGGGTAGCGATGGGGTCGGCCATGACTGACATCATCACCGCGCGCGGCGTGTTCAAGGCCTATCGCGAGGGCGGTCTCGCGGTCGAGGTGCTGAAGGGGGTGGACCTCGACCTCGCGGCCGGAGACGTCATCGCCGTCGTCGGCGCCTCCGGCTCCGGCAAGAGCACGCTGCTGCACTGCCTCGGCGGGCTCGACGACCTCGACGCCGGCTCGGTCGCCGTCAGCGGCCGCGACCTGGCGTCGCTGTCCGAGGAGCAGCGAGGCGACCTGCGGAACCGGGCGCTCGGCTTCGTCTACCAGTTCCACCACCTGCTGCCCGAGTTCACGGCCCTCGACAACGTGGCGATGCCGCTGGCGATCCGCCGGGACCCGCTGCCGCAGGCGCGGGCGAAAGCGGCGGAGGCGCTGGCGGCGGTTGGGCTCGCGGCGCGGCTCGACCATCATCCGGCGGAACTGTCCGGCGGCGAGCGGCAGCGGACGGCCATTGCCCGCGCCATCGTCACCCGGCCCGACTGCGTACTTGCCGACGAGCCCACCGGCAACCTCGACCGCGACACCGCGCGGGCGGTGTTCGAGGTCTTCGTCTCGCTCGCGCGCAGCCGCGGCACCGCGATCGTGATCGTCACTCACGATCCCGAACTGGCAGGCAAGTGCGACCGGGTGCTGCGACTGGTCAACGGAAGGCTCGAGGCCCACTGATCCGGCGCCGGCGGTGGTGCCG
>CAYLZU010000266.1:0-4894 GCA_964388005.1 uncultured Burkholderiaceae bacterium | reverse complement strand
GTGGGCCGGCGCGCTGCTGACCCTCGCCGCCTGCGACGGGAGCGTCGAGCGGGCCTGCTCGGCGATCGGCTGGAGCAACCAGCTGACCGTGCAGCTCGCCGAGGGATGGCCGCCGGGCGAGGGACGGTCGATCCGGGTCGAGTGCTCGTCGGCGTGCGGCTGCCGCAGGAGGATCGCACCGCGATCGCCGGCGGCGGCGAACGCTGGGGCGTCGATCTGCATGCGGCGCAGATCGATGCGCTGTTGCGCGGCGCGACGATCTCGCCGCTGCCCTGGGCGGCGCAGGCCGCGCTCGCGGTGGCGCTGGCGGCGGCCGGCGCCTTCACCGCCGCCCGGCTGCGGTCCCGGCCGGCAGCGGTCCGCGCGCTGGCGGTGGTCGCGCTCGGCGGCGTGTTCGTCGCCGCGGCGGTGCTGCTGTACCGGGCCGACCGTTCGCTGGTCGGCGTCGTCTACGGCCTGGCCGCGCTCGCGCTCGGCGCCTGGATGGCCGGCCGCTTCCTTCCCGCAGGGCTGCGATGAACCTGCTGCACTCGCGGATCCTCCGGCGCCTGGTCGCCGCGGCGACGAGCGCTGCACTGGTGATGTCCGGAATCGGCGGCTGCGCCACCACGCCCGCCTACCACGCGCGGATCGACGGCATCGTCGTCGACCAGCAGCGGCTGGCCGGCGATTACGACTCCGGACTGCTCACGGTCACGCGAGACGGTTCGAGCTTCGAAGGCCGCGCCGGCATGGAGCTGCGCCGCGGCGACCGCATCGCCACCGGGCCGCGTGCCGAGGCGGTGATCCGCTGGGCATCGGGTTCGACGCTGTACGTGCGGCCGGCGAGCAGCGGCCGGATCGGCTCCTTCTTCGACGCGCTCGGCGAGGTGTTCGCGAAGATCCGCGGCCGCTTCGAGGTCGAGACGACCTTCGTCCGCGCCGGCGCCCGGGGCACGTCGTACCTGGTGCGCACCGCTGCCGGCGGTGAAACCACCGTGATCGTGTTCGAAGGGTCGGTCAGCGTCGATTCGACTCGCGGCGCCTGGCCGACGGTGACGCTCGGCCCCGGCCAGATGGTGATCGCGCATCCGCAGGCGCCACGGCCGATGTCGGCGGGCGAAGCCGAGCTGCAGTCGACGCGCGACTGGGTCGAGCGACTCGAACGCCAGGTGCCGCAGCAGGCATCGTCGACTTCGACCGCAACCGCGGTCGCCGCCGCCGGCATCGCGGTGGCGGTGGCGGCGATCCTCGCCAGCCGCAGCGGCAGCCGCGACAGCACGCCGCCGCCGCAGAGCACCGATCCCGCATCCACCGGTCGCGCCACGCCGGCCGGAACCGCCCGCAGCACGCCGCAGCAGCCGAAGCCGCTTGCCGCGCCGACCGGCCTGACGCCGGACCGGGCGCAGATCGGCGGCCGCACGCACCAGTGCACCGGCCCGATGACCTTCCGCTGGAATGCGGTCGACGGCGCGCGCGGCTACGACGTGCGCATCGAACGGCTGGACGAGAAGACGCGGCGGTGGCAGCAGGTGCTGACCACCCATGTCGCCGCCACGCAGCTGGTCGTCGACCAGCAGCGGCTGGGCACGCAGAACCGCTGGACCGTTCAGGCCCGCGACGGCAGCCGCACCGGCCCGGCGTCATCGGCCGCCTTCGGCTGCCAGTTCTATGTGCTGCGGTGATCGCCGCCGGGGCGCCGAACGGCCTGTCTCGCTGTCGCTCCAAGGCCGCGCTTGGGTCAGCCCGGCGCGCTGATCGGGCTTTCTTCCCGCTGCCGCTCGAAGGCTGAGCGCCTGGGTCAGCCCGGCGCGCTGGTCGGGCTTTCTTCCCGCTGCCGCTCGAAGGCCGAGCGCCTGGGTCGGCCCGGCGCGTTGATCGAGCTCTCTTCTCGCTACCGCTCGAAGGCCGAGCGCTTGGGTCGGCCCGGCGCGCTCAGGCTGTCTTCGGTGCCAGCGTGGCGCCGGCCTTCAGGGTCGAGTCGCCCGCCTTCGGCATCCCGGTGGCCACCGCCCGTTCGACCAGCGCGTCGGCGCGCTTCGGCGACTGCTCGAGTTCGCTCACCACGCGATCGACGGCGCGCTTCATCAGCGGCTCGGCCTCGAGCGGCTTCAGCCAGCCCTGGCGCAGGTAGGACTTGATCGTCTCCGGCGACAGCACGCGGGCGTTCTTCTCCTCGCCAGTTCCGCTGAACATGAACAGCGTCCGCAGCGGGCTGATCCAGCGCAGCTTGACCTTGATCGTCTTCTCGCCGTCGTACAGGCTGAACCAGTTGCCGCGTTCCCAGGTCGCGATCTGGGCGTCGAAGTCCGCCTCCTGGTTGAGCGACAGCGGCTGCGTTAACGCCAAGGGCTCGGCGACGACCACCTGCGCCGCATGCTGCTCGGCGGCGCGCTTGACCGCATTGGCGCTGACACGCAGTCCGCCGCCGAACGCGGTGAGCGGGGCGCTCCCGGACAGCTTCATGTCGTCGAGCTTCTGCCGCAGGTCGCCGGTGGAAACGCGCGACCGGATGTAGGTCGCCTGGTCGACTGGTCGCACCGCCACCGCGTGCGAGGCCATCAGCTGCTTGAGGAACGCCATCTTGTCGTCGTCGCTCATGCGGATCAACCCCAGGCCGTCGCGCAGCACGCGCGTCATCGGCGGGATCAGCGCCACCAGCCGCTTGCGCTCGTCCTGCGAGACCTTCGGCTGCACGCTCCAGACCACGTCGTGGATCACCTGGCGGAAGGCCTTGGAAAATCCCGGCGTCTGCTCGTCGCGCATGGCGGCGCTGACCAGCACCTGCACCCAGGGGCCGACCAGAAACTCGCGCAGGTACGGCTCCAGCTCGACGTGCTCGAAGGCGCGCCGCACCTGGATCGTGGTGTTGATGACCAGCACCTCGCGCTTCTCGGCGTCCTCCAGCGCGCGGCGGGCGCGCGCCAACGGGTCGGTCTCGCGCGCCGGCATCTCGCCAAGAAAGGCCTCGAACTCGCCGAGCAGCTGTTCGAAGGTGGCGACGTCCTTGTCGAAGCGTTCGAGCACCTGCTGTACCACGCGTTCGACCTCGGCCTTGTAGCGCAGGTTCTCGTCGCCGTACGGCTCCCAGCCGACCGCGGTCGATGCCATCCGGTCGATCAGCCGCCGCGCCGGATGCGAACCGGAGGCGAAGAAGTCAGCGTCGGTCAGCGCCACCTTCAGCACCGGGATCTGCAGCCGCGACAGCACCGCCTTGATCTCGGCCGGTACCTGGTTGTCGTGCAGCACGTGCTCGAACAGCATGCCGACGATCTCGATTGTCAGTTTGTCGACGGTGCGCGTCGACCGGGCGAGAAGAACGTCGCGCCACGCGCCCTGGTCGGCTACCGGCGCCATGCCCGGGATCCCCGGCTGGATCGTGGTCGCGCCCAACGTCGCCGCCGCCTGGCCGGCAAGCGCGGCCTCGTATGCGCCACGGCGCTGCATGTCGCTGATCGCGTCGATCAGGTCCGCCGGCGGCCTGCCGGGAGGCGGCAACTGCGTCGTCGGCCCCAAGCCACTCATTCGCCCGAGCATTCCCTCGAGCGACGCCCGTGCCTCCTGCGCCGGAGCGACGCCGGGCAGGCTCGTGGAAGCGAAGAGGTTCGTGGACTTGAACTCACTGCCATCGCCAGCGGCGCCCGGTGCCCGCGGCACGGTGCCGCGCGCGACTTCGTCCAGCCAGTTCGGCGACCGTGTCGTCGCTCCCGCAGCGCCCTGGGTCTGCGGCGCCATCGTCGACCTGCCGAGCGTCTGCCGCATTGCTATCTCGCGGCGGACCTCGGCGGCGTCGACGCTATGCCTGCGGAAGTGCTGCTTCAGCGCCTCGTAGCTGAGCGCCAGGGCTTCCGTCAGCGGTCGTTCCAGCGCGGCAAGCAGCGGCTCCCAGCCGGCGGACTCCAGGCCAAGGTCCCGTGCCGCCTCCAGCAGCGACTTGGCGCAGGCGTCGGGCCCCAGCGGATCGTCGGCCGGCCGCAGCGTCTCCCTGCCAGCCAGGAACGCCGCCACGACGGTGATGTCGCGCATCGGCCCCTCGACCGCACCGCGCAGTCGCCGCCCGACTCGGGACAGGACTTCGTCCGACGACTCGGCGTCGTCGTCCACCAGCGAGAGCAGATCGGCCGAAATCTTCGTCGCCTTGGCGGTGGCGGTCTCGCGCGTCAGCAGCCGGGCAAGGATCTCGTTCTGCTCGCGCTTCAGCGAGGCGATGAACCGACGCCTGAACTCTTCGCGGTCGGAGGACACGAGACGTCGCGCCCCGGCGACGCCGGCAGTGGCGTCCTGCTTCGCCAGTTGGTCCATCGCCGGCGCCATCATGGCCGGCAATGCCGACGACAGATGATCGGCGATCAGCGCCGCGCTGGCGCGCAGCAGCTCCGCCGCCTGCTGCGACGACAGGTTCGTTAACGCGCCGCCCGAGTCCGCCATCTGCCCAATTCTCTTGCGCCAGGTCGCTTGCCAGAGCGACGTCGTCCGCCAGCTCGGCACCATCTCCGCAGCAATAGCCACCATCGCGGGCCGTGCGAACCGATTCTACGCACTGCGTCGAAGTCGGTACTCATGCGCGTTCCTACTTCCTTTGGATTAGCACCTAGCCCGGACAACTCAAGGGACTCTCCGCGGTTGCGCGACAGCCAGGCAATGACGGATGACCCGAAGGCCCGACGGGCGAAGCTGGCGCCGCAGTCACCTGTCGGGGCAGGGTCTGCGGCGACCGCATTCGGGGCGACCTCATGAATACGTCGGATCAGATCGACAACAGCGGCTGCTCCCGCAAGGCACCACGATGCAATCCAGCGACCCACTTGCGGGCCGGCAGCCCGAACGACTTCTCGATCCGCTTCGCGTGTTCGTACAAGGGCGGCCAGGCGACGGCGAGCGGCGGGCCGTTGAAGGCCAGCACGATGCGATTGCC
>CAYLZU010000265.1:0-4906 GCA_964388005.1 uncultured Burkholderiaceae bacterium | reverse complement strand
TCGATCTTCCCCTCCGGCAGCAGGTACAGCACCAGCGCCCGGCCGTCGGTGACGGTCGGGCGATGCGCCGAGCCGGGCGGGTAGACCTTCCAGCCGGCGCCCTGGCCGTCGAAGCGCGCGCTCGCGGTCTGCGGCATCACCATGCAGACCTCGCCATTGGGGTGGCGGTGGTGCGGGCCGACGATGTCGGTGAGATCGACGACATCGACGCTGAGATCCGCCGTCCGCGGCCCCGGCTCGATGACGCGGCCGAAGCGGCGGTTGCCGCCGCCCTGCGAACACATCCAGCCGGCGGCGATCGCCGCCTGGCAGGCGGCTTCGATGGCCTTGAACGTCTCGCCGCCGGGCGGGAAGCGGCGCTCGAGTTCGCCGGCGAGCGCGGCTTCGAGCGGCCGGCCGGCGATGGCCTCGGCCACCGGCGCGATCAGGGCGCGGAACTGTTCGACGTTCATGCCTGCCTCCCTTCGGGCTGCGGCCCCGCCTGCGGAAAACGATAGCGCTTCAGCAGCAGCGCATTGCTGACCACGCTCACCGACGAGGCGGCCATCGCCGCGCCGGCGAACACGGGCGACAGAAATCCGAACGCCGCCAGCGGGATGCCGACCACGTTGTAGACGAAGGCCCAGAACAGGTTCTGCCGGATCTTGCGCACGGTGGCGCGCGACAGCTCGATGGCGGCAGGCACCAGCCGCGGGTCCGGCCGCATCAGCGTCACCCCGGCGGCGTGCATGGCAATGTCGGTGCCCGATCCCATGGCGATGCCCAGATCGGCGGCGGCGAGCGCCGGCGCGTCGTTGATGCCGTCGCCGACCATCGCCACCCGCCGCCCGCCTTCCTTCAGCGCCGCCACCCGTGCGCTCTTGTGCTGCGGCAGGACGTTGGCCTCGTAGTGCGCGAGACCCAGCGCCTGCGCGATGGCCGCCGCGGCGCCGTCGTTGTCGCCGGTGATCATCGTCGCCTCGATCCCCAGCGCGCGCAGACGCTCGATCGCCTCCCGCGCGCCGGGGCGCGGCGCGTCGGCAAAGGCGACGAGTCCGAGCACGGTCGCGCGATCGCCGTCGCGCCGCGCCAGCCACGACACCGTACGGCCGAGCCGCTCGTGCTCCGCGGCCGCGGCGGCGAGCGCGGCGCGATCGGCGCCGAGCGCCTCCATCCAGGCGCGGCTGCCGAGCACGATCTGCACCGCGCCGGCGTCGAGCGCGACCTTCGCCGTGCTGCCCCGGCCGGCGACGACTTTCTGTCCGCTCGCCGGGAGGGCAACGATGCCGCGCCGCGCCGCCTCGGCGAGCACCGCCTCGGCCAGCGGATGGGTGGAGGAACTGACCGCTGCCGCCAGCGCCAGCAGGCGCGACTCGTCTGCCTCGGCACTGCCGGCGACCGCAACCACCCGCGGCCTGCCTTCAGTCAGCGTGCCGGTCTTGTCGAAGGCGACGATGCCGATGCTGCGCGCCACTTCCAGCGCCTCGACGTCCTTGACCAGGATGCCCTGCTTCGCCGCCACTCCCGTGCCGACGATGATCGCCGTGGGCGTGGCCAGCCCGAGCGCGCAAGGGCAGGCGATCACCAGCACGCTGACGGCATTGATCACCGCGGTCTCGAACGGCGCCCCGGCCGCGAGCCAGCCGGCCACCGTCACCGCGGCTATCGCCAGCACCACCGGCACGAACACGGCGGCGATGCGGTCGACCAGCCGCTGGATTGGCGCCTTGGCCGCCTGCGCATCCTCGACCAGGCGAATGATCTTCGCCAGCATGGTGTCGCCGCCGACCGCGGTCGCCTCGACGACGATGCGGCCGGTGGCGTTCAGCGCGCCGGTGGCGACGCGATCACCGGGGTGCCTGTCCACCGGCAGGCTCTCGCCGGTCAGCATCGATTCGTCGACCGAGGTCGAGCCGTCGCGGATCAGGCCGTCGGCGGCGATCCGCTCGCCCGGCAGCACGACCACGAGATCGCCCAGCAGGACCTCGTCGACGGGCACCGACTGCTCGCGGCCGCCGCGCAGCACGCGCGCGGTGGCCGGCCGCAACTGGCCGAGCAGGCGGATCGCCTCCGAGGTCTGCTTCTTCGCGCGCGCCTCCAGAAAGCGGCCGAGCAGGACCAGCGCGATCACCACCGCCGAGGCCTCGAAGTACAGATGGCCGCCGTGCCCGGCGACGAGCCACAGGTACAGCGACAGGCCGTAGGCCGCCAGCGTGCCGATCGACACCAGCAGGTCCATGTTGCCGGTGCCGGCGCGCGCTGCCTTGCCTGCCGCGACGTAGAACCGCCGCGCGCACCAGAACTGCACGGGCGTGGCGAGCAGCCACTGCAGCCACGGCGGCAGCGCCAGTCCGATGCCGAACGGCGCCGCCAGCATCGGCGCCACCAGCGGCGCGGCGAGCAGCAGCGCCAGGATCACGTCGCGCTTCATCGCCGCCGCCGGATCGCGCGCCGCCGCCGGAGCCGCTGCCTGCAGCCGCGCCGAATAGCCTTCGGCCTCGACCGCCGCCGCCAGCGCCCGCGCGCTGGTCACGCCGCGCACGATCTCCACCCGCGCCGATTCGCTGGCCAGGTTCACGCTCGCCCGCAGCACGCCGGGCACGGCCGCCAGCGCCCTCTCGACCCGCGCCACGCAACTGGCGCAGGTCATGCCGTCGATCGCCAGTTGCAGCGTCTCGCTCGGCACCTCGTAGCCGGCTTCGTCGACCGCCCGCCGCAGCGTCGCCACGTCGAGCGCCGAGCCCGCCACCGTCGCCGACTCGGTGGCCAGGTTCACCGCCACGCTCGCCACGCCGGGCACCGCGGCCAGCGCCTTTTCCACATGCGCCACGCACGAGGCACAGCTCATGCCGTGCACCGGCAGGGTCAGGCGGATCGCGGTGACGGTCTCGGGGGCGTTCATCGGCGCGACGTGCTCCGGGCCGCAAGCGTACGCCGGCGCAGCAGTGTCCGAGCCGGGGCGCAGACCGCGACCGCCCGCGCTGCCGGCGACCCAAGGCCGCGACGATAGACTCGCCGCCATGGCCGCAGATCGGATCCATGGCCGGTGATTTCCCCCGCCGCGCCCACCGGGCCCTGGCGGCGCTGCTGCTCTTGCACAGCCTGAACGTGACCGCGGCCGATCTTCCCGACCTGGCGCAGGATGCGGCGCCGTGGCGCATCGCCAACGACACCGTGATGGGCGGCGTGTCGAGTTCGCGCCTCGAGCGGCGGACCGACGCGCTGCGCTTCAGCGGCGAGGTCCGGCTGGAACACAACGGCGGCTTCGCCTCCGCGCGGCGGCCGTTCGACGCCGCCGCGCTGGGCATCGACGCCGCCGGCTTCGCGCTGCGGGTGCGCGGCGACGGCAACCGCTACCGGCTGCGCGTGTACACGCGCGATGCGGCCGGCAACGAGAACGCGTTCGCCTACTACGCTGCCTTCGACACCCGGGCCGGCGAGGTCACGACCGCCGAGCTGCGCTGGCCGCAGTTCGCCGCCACCTTTCGCGGCCGGCAGGTCGCGGCTCCGCCGATCCGCTTCGCCGACATCGTCGGCATCGGCGTGATGATCACCAAGGCCGACCACCGCGACGGCCGCGGCCCATTCGCGCTCGACCTGTTGCGGATCGAGCCGCTGCGCTGAAGCCCATGCCCGCCCTGCACCGCCGCGACTGGGTGCCGGCCGCCTGCGAAGACCTGGTGCAGTCGATCGCCGCCGCCACCGCGGCCGCCGATGCCGACGCGCTCGATGCCGAGCTCGCCCACCTGGTCGAGGCCAATCGCGCCATCCACGAGCGCGACTGCATCAACCTGAACCCGGCCGGCAACGCCATGAACCCGCGCGCCGAGGCGATGCTCGCCGCCGGGCTCGGTTCGCGGCCGTCGCTCGGCTATCCGGGCGACAAGTACGAGATGGGGCTGGAGGCGGTCGAACGGATCGAGGTGATCGCCGCCGAACTGGCGGCCGAGACCTTCAGCGCGAAGTACGCCGAGATCCGCGTGGCCGCCGGCTCGATGGCCAACCTGTACGCCTTCATGGCCACCTGCGCGCCGGGCGATTCGATCATCGCCCCGCCGGCCTCGATCGGCGGCCACGTCACGCACCACGAGGCAGGCGCGGCGGGGCTGTTCGGGCTGACCATCCACGCCGCGCCGGTCGACGCGGCCAACTACACCGTCGACGTCGAGGCCCTGCGCGGCGAGGCGCGGCGGCTGCGGCCGAAGCTCATCACCATCGGCGGCAGCCTGAATCTCTTCCCGCACCCGGTGCGAGCGCTGCGCGCGATCGCCGACGAGGTGGGCGCCAAGCTGCTCTTCGACGGCGCGCACCTGGCGGGACTGATCGCAGGCCACGCCTGGCCGAATCCGCTCGCCGAAGGCGCGCACCTGCTGACGATGAGCACCTACAAGAGCCTCGGCGGCCCGCCGTCGGGGCTGGTGCTGACCAGCGACGCGGAGATCGCGCGGCGGCTCGATGCAATCGCCTTCCCGGGGCTGACCGCCAACTTCGACGCCGCCAAGGCGGCCTCGCTCGCCGTGGCGCTGCTCGACTGGAAGGTGCACGGCCGCGCCTACGCGGCGGCGATGGTCGAGGTGGCGCGGGCGCTGGCCGCCGCACTCGTGAACGAAGGGCTGCCGGTGTATGCGGCCGACCGCGGCGCCACCGTCTCGCACCAGTTCGCAGTCGAGGCGCCGCGCTTCGGCGGCGGCCAGGGGATGGCCAAGCGGATGCGCCGCGCCAACATCCTGGCCAGCGGCATCGGCCTGCCGATCGAGCCGGTCGACGGCGACATGAACGGCCTGCGGCTGGGCACGCCGGAGATCGTGCGCTGGGGGTTCACGGCGACGGACATGGCGGCCGTGGCCGGCTTCATCGCCAGCGCGCTGGCGAGCGATGCGGCCGCGGATGCGCTGGCGGGCGAGGTGGCCGCATTCCGCGGCACCCG
>CAYLZU010000264.1:0-4952 GCA_964388005.1 uncultured Burkholderiaceae bacterium | reverse complement strand
CCGCCGCCAGCGCGAGACCGGTCAGAAAGTCCTGGCGCCCGGCGGGATTCACGCGCCGATTGTAGGCAGGGCGTGCGAGCGACGATCGGCTAAAGTCCGCCTGCCCCGCGCCATCCCGCCCGATCCCGATGCCGAACTTCACGCCAACGACCGCGCAGGCCTGGTGGCTGCTCCTGGCCGCCGGCCTGCTCGAAGTCGCCTGGGCGGTCGGCATGAAGACCACGGACGGCTTCTCGCGGCCGCTGCCGACGCTGCTGGTCATCGCGGTGGCGCTCGTCTCCTTCGCCTTGCTGGCGCTGGCGATGAAGGTGCTTGCCGTCGGCACCGCCTACGCGGTGTGGGTCGGCATCGGCGCTGCCGGCGCGGCTCTGCTCGGCATCGTGCTGTTCGGCGAGCCGGCCAGCATGGCGCGGATCGGCTGCGTGCTGCTGATCGTCGCCGGCGTCGTGGGGCTGAAGCTTGTCGACGGCTGAGCCGCGCTGCCCGCGCGGCGCGGGTCGTCTGCCCGCGGCGGCGGTTCGCGCCGAGCGCGGCGCCATCCGTCGCGACCGCCGCGCAGCCCGATTCGGGCACGCGTCGCTCGGCAGCCGTGCACCGATGAGCAAAGCGTCCGCTTCAATCGCCCTGCTTCGATCCCTGGCGTCGATGCTGCTCGCCGTGGCGGCGTTCGCCGCGACGGCGCAGTCCATTCCGGTGCCGCCCCTGGAGCCGTGCCGTCTGAAAGGCATCGAGCGCGAGGTGCGCTGCGGCAGCGTCGAGGTGCCGGAGAACCCCGATGCCCCCGGCGGACGCAGGATCAAGGTCCACTTCGCCGTGCAACCGGCGGTCGCGCGCGACAAGCAGCCCGACCCGGTGTTCGTCTTCGCCGGTGGACCGGGGCAGAGCGCACGCGCCGTCGCCGGCGCCCTGCAACCGCTGCTGGCGCCGCTGAACGCGCGCCGCGATCTCGTCTACGTCGACCAGCGCGGCACCGGGCGGTCGAATCCGCTCGCCTGCCGGCCGCCGGAAGGCGCGGCGCCGCTTGCCGAATCGCTCGACACCGAACGGCAGATCGCGCAGCTCGTCGACTGCGTCGCCCGCTTGCGCAGGGAGCACGATCTCGCCCAGTACGCCACCTGGATCGCGATGCGCGATGTCGACGCGGTGCGCGGCGCCCTCGGCTACGCGCGGGTGAACCTGTGGGGCGCCTCGTACGGCACGCGGGCGGCGCTGGAGTACCTGCGCCAGTTTCCGGACCGCGTGCGCGCCGCCGTGCTCGACGGCATGGCGCCGTCGACGATGCAGTTGCCGGCGAGTTTCGCCGTCGACGGCGAACGCGCGCTGGCGAAGCTGATCGACGCCTGCGCGGCGGAAGCGGCCTGCCGCGCCCGGCATCCGGATCTGGCGGCATCGGTCGATCGACTGCTCGCCGCCGCCGCCGACGGCATCGCGATCACGGTGCCGCATCCGCTGTCCGGCCAGCCGCAGGAGGGCCGCCTCGACCGCGGCACGCTGGCCAACCTGCTGCGGGCACCTCTGTATGCGCCGACGCTCGCCGCGGTGCTGCCGTACACGCTGGCGCAGGCGGCCGGCGGCAACTATGCGCCGCTGGTGGCGCTGTCGACGGCGGTCGGCGGCAGCGTGCAGGAGAACTTCGCCGAAGGCATGCACTTCGCGGTGATCTGCGCCGAGGACATGCCGCGGGTCGATGCCGCGGCCGCTGCCGCCGCCGCGGCCACCCGCTTCGGCAGCGGCGTGCTCGACATGTACCGCCGCATCTGCCGCGAGGTGCCGGTGCGGCCGCCGCCGGAGGATTTCTTCGCCGCGCCCGCCGCGAAGGCGCCGGTGCTGCTGCTGTCCGGCGGCGTCGATCCGGCCACGCCGCCGCGCCATGCCGAGGCGGCGGCGAAGGCGCTGCCCAACGCGCGCCACTTCGTCGCGCCCAACCTCGGCCACGGCGTGTCGATGCAGGGCTGCGCGCCGGAACTGGTGCAGCGCTTCATCCGCCAGGGCGGCTTCAACGAGATCGACGGCGCCTGCCTCGAACGGCTGCCGCCGCCGCGCTTCTTCGAGCCGCCGCGGGTGAACGGCCGATGATCGACGTCGAACACCTGGCCAAGTCGTTCGTCTCCGGCAGCGGCCGCAGGCGCGTGCGCGTGCCGGCGGTGGCCGATGTCAGCTTCCACGCCCCCGACGGCGCCATCACCGCCCTGCTCGGCCCGAACGGCGCCGGCAAGACCACGACGCTGCGGGTGCTGGCGACGCTGATGCGGCCCGATGCCGGCAGCGCGCGCATCGGCGGCGTCGATGTGACCCGCGATCCGCGGGCGGCGCGCGCCGCCGTCGGCGTGCTGTCGGACGCGCGTGGCCTGTATACGCGGCTCACCGCACGCGAGAACATCGCCTACTACGCCAGGCTGCGGGAGGTACCGCCGGAGACCGCGGCGCGGCGCATCGAGGACTTCGCCGCGGTGCTGGACATGGATGCGCTGCTCGACCGCCGCGTCGACGGGTTCTCGACCGGAGAGCGGATGAAAGTGGCGCTCGCCAGGGCCCTGATCCACGACCCGCAGCACCTCATCCTCGACGAGCCGACCAACGGGCTCGACGTGATGTCCACCCGCGCCTTGCGACGGCTGCTGCTGCGGCTGCGCGATGCCGGCAAGTGCCTGCTGTTCTCGACCCACATCATGCAGGAGGTCGAGGCGCTGTGCGACGAGATCGTCATCGTCGCCCACGGCCGCTCGGTGGCGCACGGCAACGCGGCCGCGCTGCGCGCCCAGGCCGGGTGCGCCACCCTCGAAGACGCTTTCGTCAGCCTGGCGCTGGCGCCAGCGGAGGCGGCGCCATGAACGCCGCCTGGGCCGTATTCGCCAAGGAACTGGTCGATGCGGCTCGCGACCGGCGGGCGCTGGCGATCGCGCTGGCGATGGCTCTGCTCGCGGGTCCTGTGGTGTTCACGTTGGTATCGAACCTCGTCTCCGGCATCGAGGAACGGGTGCAGAAGCGCGAGATCGTCGTCGTCGCCCGGGAACGCGCGCCGACGCTGGTCAACTTCCTGCAGCGCGCCGGCGCGACCGTGGTCGATGCACCGGCCGACTGGGCGGAGCAGATCCGCTCGGGAAGGCTGCAGAACGCGGTGGTGGTGCCGCCGGAGGATTTCGAGGAGCGCCTGGCGCGCGGCGACACGGTGCCGGTCGAGGTCGCCTACGACGAAAGCCACGACCGCGCCCAGCCGCTGGTGGCCGCCACCGTGCGCACGCTGCAGGCGTTCAACCGCGAACTGGGCACGCAGCGGCTGCTGGCGCGCGGCGTCAGCCCGCAGGTGATGGCGGCGTTGTCGGTCGAGGAGAGCAACCTCGCCGCAGCGCAGGCGCGCGGGGCGCGGCTGCTGATCATCGTGCCGTGGGCGGCGCTGATCGTCGCCATCGTCGGCGCCCTGGCGGTGGCCATCGACGTCACCGCCGGCGAGCGCGAGCGCGGCTCGCTGGAGCCGCTGCTGATGAACCCGGTGCCGGCCTGGGCGATCGTGCTCGGCAAGTGGGCGGTGGTGACGCTGTACTCGGTGGCGATCGTGCTGCTGACGATGGCCGGGTTCCTGGTGTCGATCCGCTTGATCACCAGCGAGACGCTGGCGGCGCTGATGCAGCTGGGTGCGCGCGAACTGGCGCTCTTCTGCGCCGTGCTGCTGCCGTTCGCGGCGCTGATGGCGGCGGTGAACATGCTCGCCGCCACCTTCGGCCGCACCCACAAGGAGGCGCAGACCTACGTCAGCTACATCGCCATGGCGGCGCAGTTCTCGGCCGTGGTGCCCATCTTCCTGACCGTGCGCGACGCCGCCTGGCAGTTGCTGGTGCCGTCGGTGGCGCAGCTTTCGGTGCTGATGAAGGCGCTGCGCGGCGAGCCGCTGGCGGCGCTGGACCTGTGGCTGCCGGCGGCCGTGTGCGTCGCCGGCACCCTCGCCTGCCTGTTCGCCCAGGCGCGGCTGCTCGGCCGCGAGGCGATCGTCTTCTCGCGCGGCTGAAGCCCGGCGGCGCCGCGCCCGGGGAGGCCGCCCTCGGCCGAACGGCCGAGGACGCGATCACGCTCATCCGCCGGTGCCATAATTTTTGCGCCATGCAGACCCAGCCGACCGCCACCGCCGACCTCGAACCGGTCGTCCTGCCGGCGGTGCCGCCGAAGACGATCGGCCGCTTCACCGTCGTCGGCGAGATCGGCCGCGGCGCCAACGGCGTCGTCTACGCCGCCCACGATCCGGTGCTCGGCCGCGACGTTGCGATCAAGGCAGTTCCGCTGGCCGTCAACGACCGCGCCCGGGAGCGCGCCGAGACCAGCTTCATCAAGGAAGCGCGGGCGGTGGCGGGGCTGAACCACCCGCACATCGTCACCGTGTTCGATGCCGGGCGCTCGGACGCGTTCGCCTACATCGCCATGGAGCGGCTGCACGGCCGCGACCTGCACGAGTACCTGGCCACCGGCGCCAGGCTGGGGCTGCGTCAGGCGGCGGCGCTGATGGCGCGCATCGCCGATGCCGTGCACTACGCCAACAAGCGCGGCCTGATCCACCGCGACATCAAGCCGAGCAACATCTTCCTGTCGCGCGACCTGAAGCCGAAGGTGCTCGACTTCGGGGTGGCGATGGCACGCGGCGAAGGCGAGCCGCCGCCCGGGGCGCGGCTGGTCGGCACGCCCAACTACATGTCGCCGGAGCAGGCGCAGGGCCTGGCGATCGACGCCCGCAGCGACGTCTTCTCGCTCGGAACGATCCTGTACGAGATGGTCACCGGCCACCGCGCCTTCGACGCGCCGAAGGTCGAGGACCTGCTCGCCGCCTTGGTCAACGACGAGCCGGTGCCGGTCAACGTGCTGCGACCGGATGCGCCGGTCGAGCTGGTGCGCATCATCGCTCGGGCGATGGCGAAGAACGTCGAGCATCGCTATCAGACCGCCGGCGAGCTGCGCAACGATCTCAC
>CAYLZU010000263.1:0-4955 GCA_964388005.1 uncultured Burkholderiaceae bacterium | reverse complement strand
CGCGCGCCACCGAACTCTTGCGGCGGCCGGTGCCGTAGTTGTAGTTGCCGATCATCGCGTCCTCAGATTTCGAGCGGTTTGGGTTGCTGGGCCGAATGCGGATGGTCGCCGCTGGCGTAGATCTTGAGCTTCTTGATCATCGCGTAGCCGAGCGGGCCCTTGGGCAGCATGCCCTTGACGGCGATCTGCAGCGCGCGGCCGGGGAAGCGGCCCTGCATCTTGTCGAACGACGTCTCGTAGACGCCGCCCGGATAGCCGGTGTGCCGGTAGTACATCTTGTCGGTGCCCTTGGCGCCAGTCACCTTGAGCTTGCCGGCATTGACGACGACGATGAAGTCGCCGGTGTCCACGTGCGGCGTGTACTCGGGCTTGTGCTTGCCGCGCAGGCGCAGCGCGATTTGCGCCGCCAGCCGACCCAGCACCTTGTCGCTCGCGTCGACCACGTACCAGTCGTGGCGAACGTCCTGCGGCTTGGCGGAAAAAGTCTTCATCTCTGTTCGTGTCCTGTTTGCTCGGGCAACGCCGCCGAGCCCCTGCCCGTCCGTTCCGCGATCCCGCCGGCGCCGCCGGCATCGAACGACCCCGTTCTGTCCGCGCGCTGGCCGATCATGTCGGCGGCTCAGGCAGGAACAGGGCCTCGTGGCCGCGGAAAGCCGCGTATTGTATTCGCTCGCCGATACCCATCGCAACCTGCGGTCTTCCGGCACCAGAACCACCCGATCCCCCCGAAGGAGCAGCAGCGACATGCAAGCCACCGTGCGCTGGGCCGGTCCGGACCACATGAGCTTCATCGCCGAAACCGGCAGCGGCCACCTGGTCGCGATGGACGGTGCGCCGAACGGGGGCGGCCGCAATCTCGCGCCGCGGCCGATGGAAATGGTGCTGCTCGGCGCCGGAGGATGCACCGCCTACGACGTGGTGCTGATCCTCAAGCGCGGGCGGCACCAGGTCACCGGTTGCGAAGTCCGCCTGGAGGCCGACCGCGCGCCGGCCGATCCGAAGGTGTTCACCCGAATCGTCATGCACTTCACGGTCCGGGGGCGCAACCTGCCGGCGGAAGCGGTCGAACGAGCGGTCCGGCTGTCGCACGACAAGTACTGCTCGGCGACGGCGATGCTGGCGAAGACGGCCGACATCGTCACGCGCGTCGAGATCGTCGACGCCGGCTGAAGCGGCCGATCGACTCCCAAAGGGCTCTCAGATGTAGTGGGCGGTCGTCGTCATGACCCTGGCGGCGAGCCGCATCGCCAGCCGCGCCGGCAACGGCAGGCTGGCCCCTCCCAGGGCCATCGCAGTCTGCCCGTGCCGCACTTCATCGGCCTGCATCTGCGCCACCACCGCTCGCGAGGCCGCATCCGCCGGCGGCAACCGGTCCAGATGCCCCTGGAGATGCTGCTCGACCTGCGCCTCGGTTTCAGCCATGAAGCCGAGGCTGGCGCGGTCGCCCAAGCGGGCAGCGAGCAGGCCGATCGCGAACGCGCCGCCGTACCACAGCGGGTTCAGCAGACTCGGGCGGCCTCCGAGTTCGGCGATCCGCCTCTCGGTCCAGGCCAGGTGGTCGGCCTCCTCCAGCGCTGCCTCGACAAAGGCCTGGCGCAGGCGGGGATCCGGAGTGCCGAGGGCCTGGGCTTCGTACAGGGCCTGGGCGCAGATCTCGCCGACGTGGTTGACGCGCATCAGCGCCGCTGCCTCGGCGCGCTCGTCTGCGCTGAGGGCGGCTTCGTCGGCCAGCGCCGGCGCGGGATAGGCGCGCCTCGACGGAGGGGCGCCGGCGATCGTGCGCAGCGCTCGGTCCGCCGTGGCCAGGACCTGATCGACGAGGCTGAGTTGACGGGACATTTTGCTGGACCATTCGCAATGTTGCGTCAATGCTACATGAGCGGAAGCGGCCTGACTTCGCATCGAGTCGATCGCCCAACTGCTTCTGCCTCGGGGCTATCCTCACGCGAAGTTGCAGTCACGCATCCAGAACGAGGGGAGACAGATGGTGCGCAAGAGCATTCTGGCGCTTGCCTTGGCGGTTGCATTTCCAACCGCTCACGCGCAACTGGCGGCCAAGAACACGGTCGAGCTGTACGGCATTCTCGACGTCGGCTTCGAGAGCGTCGACAACGGCAACGTCTCGGTCAACAAGATCACCAGCGGCCTATCGACCGGCTCGCGCTGGGGGATCCGCGGCCGCGAAGACATCGGCGGCGGCTACGAGGCGGTGTTCACGCTCGAAAGCCGATTCGAAATCGACACCGGCCAGGTCTGGAACAACGGCGCGATCTACTTCTGCGGCACGCCGGCGAGCTGCCCGAGCGTGGTCCTGACCTCGCCGCTGCCACCGACCGTCGCGCCGGCCGTACTCGGCGGCATGAACGCCGTCAACGCGGCGCTGCTGACCGCGGTCAGCGAGGTCAACAGCCCGCGAGCACTGTTCGACCGGCAGGCGTTCGCCGGGCTCATCACGCCGTTCGGCGCCGTGCTCGCCGGACGGATGTACACACCGGGTTACGAGACCTTCGTCAAGTTCAACTCGTTCTTCGATTCGTTCGCCGGCAATCCCGGGCAGCTCGCCGCCATCAACCTGCGCGCCAACAACGCCATCCAGTACCGCGCCGAGCTGAAGGGCTTCACGCTGGCGGCGATGTACGGCTTCGGCGGCGCCGAAGGCACCGCCGGCGGCCGCAACGAACGGACCAACGTGACGCGCGGTGACGACTTCTGGGGCATCGAGTTCCAGTACGAGTCGAAGGCGTTCGGCGTCGGCGGCGCGTATCAGCAGAACCGCACCGTCACCTTCGCGGCACCGAACGAGAACCGCAAGGGCCTAGAGACCTTCAACATCGGCGGCTACGTCGGCCTCGGCCAGGCGAAGATCTTCGGCCACTACCTGAAGTCGCAGAACGACAACCCGGTGCTACGCCCCGAGGACATCCAGAACGTCGTCATCGCCACCGGCGGCAACCTGGCGGCGATCACCAACATCCTCGGCGGCCTGTTCATCAACCGCTTCGACGTCAACTCGCTGCGCGGCGTCGCCGGCGCCACGGACCTCGATCTGTATCACCTGGGCCTGGAGATGCCACTCGGCAACGGCAAGCTGATCGCCGCCTACAACCACGCCGAGGACTCGTCGCGCAGCGCCTGGGCCACCGCCGACGCCAAGGTCGACAGCTACGCTCTTGCCTATTATTACTACCTGTCGAGGCGCACCTGGCTCTACGGCGCCGCGGCGCTCGCCAACAACAAGGACCAAGCCCGCGCCGGCCTCGGCGCCGCCTGCTGCGTCGGCGGCTGGACCACCGGCCAGGGCGAGGACAGCCGCAACATCCAGCTCGGCATCCGCCATACGTTCTGATCGCGCGGCAATTCCACGAGCCGAAAAAGGGGCGCCTCGGCGCCCCTTTCTCTTTCGTTGGCGCGGCCTTGCGCTGATCTGCTGGCTCTGAGAGGGCCATTGTGCTGTTGCACAAACCCCACATTCGACTCTGCATTTGCCCGATTAGGTGACGGATGCTTTTGCCCTCCCCAGCGATCTCTGAAAGAATCCTCGCAGCTTCCAGAAGAAGTGGTGTCACCTCGGCGTTGGTCGGGCGGATCTGGAAGTCGTCGCCCTCCAATCGCTTCCGGTGCAAGGCTTAATCGCAGTTCCGTGAACAAGACATGGAGATACACATGAAAAAAGGCATTGTTGCTCTTGCAGTGTTGGGCGCGTTCTCTGGCGCGGCGCTGGCACAGTCGAGCGTGACGCTGTACGGCATCGTCGACGTGAATTACATGTGGGAAGAGAAGCCGACGACCGTCAGCGGCCGGGTCCAGCAGGAGAGCGTCAGCCAGATCAACGGCGGCCATCAGGCCGGCAACCGCTGGGGCTTGCGCGGCTCGGAAAGCCTCGGCGGTGGCTGGAACGCAATCTTCACGCTCGAAAGCGGCTTCGACATCGACCGCGGCGCGTCGGCCCAGGGCGGGCGGCTGTTCGGCCGTCAGGCGTGGGTCGGTTTGTCGAGCGGCATGGGTGACCTCGTCGCCGGCCGGCTGGCGTCCTTCAGCTCGGGCACTGGCTCGTTCGACATGTTTGGCCGGACCGACCCGTTCGGAACGGGTTTCGGCCTTGCCTCGCTCGGCCAGACCTTCTACTCCGCCAACGCGCTGCGCGTCGACAACGCGATCGCTTACCGCACCCCGGTGTGGGGCGGCTTCCGCGGCGGCATCGGCTATTCGACGCGCGTCGATGGCGCGGAAACGGCTCCCAGCGATACCAACACCACGGCGTTCATCAGCGGTGTTCAGTTCGAGTCCGGCCCGTTCTGGGCCGCGCTCACGTACGACGTGGTCGACTTCGCCAACAACGCGATCGCCGGCGTCACCAACCCGAGCAGCCAGAAGCACCTGCAGATCGGCGCCACCTTCGACCTCGGCCCGGTCCGCCTGCACGGCGGCTACGCCAATCAGTCGAATGTCCGTGGTGTCGCCGTCGGCGGCGGCGCCGGCGTCTTCGGGGTGCTGCCGGCCGGCGCCGTCTTCGACAGCGACTCCTGGATGCTCGGCGTGACCTGGAAGGTTGGCGCGTTCGAAGTGCTGGGCTCCTACCAGTGGCTGGATGCGGACGCAGGCAGGGTCGGCAACGTGACCTTCGAGCCCGACTACAGCATCTGGTCGCTCGGCGGCAAGTACAACCTGTCGCGCCGGACCAACCTGTACGCGTCCTATGCCTCGCGCGACGCCGACGGCACGCTGGCCGGCAACTCGTTCAACTACAAGCAGTTCGCGGTCGGCGTGAACCACCGCTTCTAAGAGCCGCAGCGGCTCGAACGGAAAAGGGCGCCTTCGGGCGCCTTTTTCATTGGCTTGCCGCCGCGCGGCGCGAGGTTCTGCCGCGGCTCAGCGCTTCTCCTCCATCAGCGCCAGCAGGTTGCCGTCCGGGTCGTGCATGAACGCCAGCCACAGTTCGTGATCGGGCATCCTCG
>CAYLZU010000262.1:0-5045 GCA_964388005.1 uncultured Burkholderiaceae bacterium | reverse complement strand
GCCTCGATCTCGGCGAAGGCGATCGCGTCCTCGACGATGCGCGCCGCCGGCGTCGGCCGGCGCCGGGGCTCCGAGCGCTTCACGAATTCGCGGATGCGGCGGATGATGCCGCCGGCGCGCTGCGCCTGGACGCTGGTCTTGGCGAGCGCCGCCTTCAGCTCGTCGGGCGAGATCGCGTCGCGGCGCAGCCTAGCGAGGGTGCCCTCGCTGTAGTTGGCGATCGCCGTCAGCGGCTGGTTCAGTTCGTGCGCCAGCGACGAGGCCATCTCGCCCATCGTCATCAGGCGGGCGGTGAACTGCACCTTGTCCTGCTGCTGGCGGGCGATCTCCTCGCTTGCCTTGCGCAGCGAGATGTCGGTGGCGATCTGCAGCCGCGCCGGGCCGCCGGCGAAGTCCTCGCCGCGCGCGGGCCAGCGGATCTCCCGCGTGCGGACGTCGAACCAGCGGTCGGCGGTCTCGTCGTGCACCTCGCCGCTGTCGCGGCCGCGCAGCGCCTGCTGCAGCCGTTCGTGGCCGCCGGCACCGTCGCCGAAGGTTTCGGTGTAGGCGCGGTTGCCGAACAGCAGCGCCGGCGCCGAAGGATCGGCGCCGGCGCTGACCACCGACACCGCCGCTTCGAGCGACTCGAGCACGCGCACGAAGCGGTCGTGCGCGGCGGCCAGTTCGGTGCGGATCCGCTTCGGCTCGGTGACGTCGGTGAACGAGGTCATCCAGCCGATCTGGCGTCCGTCCTCGTCGACCAGCGGCGCGACATACACGTGGGCGTTCAGGCGCCGGTCCGACAGCGTCCGCAGCGACATCTCGACCCCGCTCGCCGGCGCCTGCCCGGACAGGATCTGCCGCAGCGCCTGCTCGTTGTCGGCGCCGGCATCGGGCAGCCAGAACGGGTACGGGGCGCGCCGGCCGAGCAGCGATTCCGCCGCTAAGCCGGTCATCTGCGCCAGCGCCCGATTGACATAGCGGATCACGCCCTGCGGGTCGAGCACCGCCATTCCGGTGGCCTGCGAGTTTTCCATCGCCCGCCGCAACGCGGTCTCGGCGAGCAGCGCCCGGTCGATGCGGTGCAGTCGCGTCGTGTAGCGGGCGAGCACGGCGAGCGCCGCGGCGACGGCAAGCGCCAGGATCGCCGCGAGCCACGTCAGCGCATCGGCGGGAAAGACCGCCTGGCGCCGGAACGTGCTCGCGGCGAGCTTCAGCTCGCGCGGCAGCGGTGTCAGCGCCGTCGAGTAGGACGGCGCGTCCGGTGGAGGCTCGCCCGAGGTCGTGGCCAGCAGGACGCGATCGTCCCGGGTCACGGTGAACCGGTAGCGCTGGAGCATCTCGGCGGTGACTCCGGTTCCGAGCAGGTCGCGCAGCGACAGCAGGGCGACGAGCAGGCCGGGCGGCCGATCGCCGAGCGCGGCCGGGATCAGCAGCGCCACCGGAGCGAAGTCGCTTCGCGGGTTGTCCAGCAGCGCAAAGCGGGCATGCGCCGCGGCGGCGGTCCGCTCGGCGAGATCGCGGATCTCGGGCAGCGACGCCGGATCCCATCCCGGGCCGTAGACGAAGTTGAGCACCGGCGGCGACAGATGCCTTCCATGCCTGTCCAGGTGCGCGATCGACATCAGCTCCGGCTTGCTGTCGATCATCTCGCTCGCCAGAGCCTCGAAGCGGCGCCCATCGGCGGATCCCGCCGACAGTTCGACGGCGATCACCGAAAGCGCCTCGCGCACCAGCGTCAGTCGCGCGCCGAGCTGTTGTGCCGCCGAGTCGACGTCGCGCTGCAGGGCCTCGCGCTGCAGCTGCCGGTCCTCGATCACCATCGCCGCGATCAGCGCCGCCAGCAGCGCCGCGACCAGCACCGTGACCACGAACGGCAGGTATGGCCACGGACCGAGGCGGCGCGACGGCGACTCGGCCAGCGCCGCGAAGGCGTCGGAGAGCGAGCGGGAAGAGTCTGGGCGCACCGGGGAATCCTCGCAGGCGCGTTGGCGCTGCTTACATCCTGCGGGCAGTCATATTAAGGTGGGCGCTTCGCGCGGCGTCCGCCGAGGACGATCAGCCGCAGTATCCGGGCCGTGGCGGGCAAGGAAATCCGGGAGTTCGAGCAGTCGGGCTATTTTGAATAGCGAAACACGTTGGCATTATTTGAAAAACCGAGGTCGAGCCGTTAGAGTCCGCCTCTCGCGCGGTCGCGGCCGGCAGGACATGCGCCGCGCGGTCCTCCGGGCGACCTGAACTTCGAAGGAGACACGTCATGTCCGCAGTTCCGAATCAGATCGCCGCAGCCAACGATCCCGACGCGCAGGAGACGCAGGAGTGGCTCGACGCGCTCGAAGTCGTCCTCGAGCGCGAGGGCCGTCATCGTGCCCACTACCTGCTCGAGCGGCTGGTCGAGAAGGCGCGGCTGTCCGGCGCCTACATCCCGTTCTCGGCCAACACCGCCTACCTGAACACGATCCCGCCGCACCTCGAGGAGCACTCGCCGGGCGACGCGACGCTGGAGGAGCGGATCCGCTCCTACATCCGCTGGAACGCGATGGCGATGGTAGTGCGCGCCAACCGCGGCGAGGGCGACCTCGGCGGCCACATCGCCAGCTACGCGTCGGTCAACACGCTGATGGAAGTGGGCTTCACCCACTTCTGGCGCGCGCCGACGCCGGACTTCGGCGGCGACCTCATCTACATCCAGGGCCACTCGGCGCCCGGCGTTTACGCCCGCGCCTACCTCGAAGGGCGGCTCACCGAAACGCAGCTCGACAACTTCCGCCGCGATGTCGACGGCAAGGGCGTGACCTCGTACCCGCACCCGAAGCTGATGCCGGATTTCTGGCAGTTCCCGACCGTGTCGATGGGCCTCGGTCCCCTGGCGGCGATCTACCAGGCGCGTTTCCTGAAGTACCTGCACAACCGAGGCATTGCCGACACCTCCGGCCGCAAGGTCTGGTGCTTCTGCGGCGACGGCGAGATGGACGAGCCGGAATCGCTGGGCGCGATCGGCATGGCCGCGCGCGAGCACCTCGACAACCTGATCTTCGTCATCAACTGCAACCTGCAGCGGCTCGACGGGCCGGTGCGCGGCAACGGCAAGATCATCCAGGAGCTCGAAGGCAGCTTCCGCGGTGCCGGCTGGAACGTCATCAAGCTGATCTGGGGCTCGTACTGGGATCCGCTGCTGGCACGCGACCGCGACGGCGTGCTGCAGCACGTGATGGAAACCACCGTCGACGGCGAGTACCAGAACTTCAAGGCCAACGACGGCGCCTTCGTGCGCAAGCACTTCTTCGGCAAGGACCCGCGCCTGCTGGAGATGGTCTCGCGCATGTCCGACGACGACATCTGGCGGCTGAACCGCGGCGGCCACGATCCGCACAAGATCTACGCCGCCTATGCCTTCGCCACCAAGCACCAGAAGCAGCCGACGGTGATCCTGGCCAAGACGGTCAAGGGCTTCGGCATGGGCAAGATCGGCGAGGGCAAGAACCCGACCCACCAGCTGAAGAAGCTCGACGACGACGCGGTGCGGGAGTTCCGCGACCGCTTCCGCATCCCGGTGCCCGACGACCGGCTGCACGAGGTGCCCTTCTACAAGCCGGCGCCGAACTCCGACGAGATGAAGTACCTGCTCGAGCGGCGGCGCGCGCTCGGCGGCTTCCTGCCGCAGCGACGGCGCACGGCAGACGAGAAGCTGGCGGTGCCGGGACTCGATGCCTTCGCTGCCGTGCTCGAGCCGACCGCCGAGGGGCGCGAGATCTCGACCACGCAGGCGTTCGTGCGCTTTCTGACCCAGCTGGTGCGCGACAAGACCCTCGGCCAGCGGGTGGTGCCGATCATCCCCGACGAGGCGCGCACCTTCGGCATGGAGGGCATGTTCCGGCAACTCGGCATCTTCAGCCAGCAGGGTCAGCTGTACGAGCCGGTGGACCGCGACCAGGTGATGTACTACCGCGAGGACAAGGCCGGGCAGATCCTGGAGGAGGGCATCAACGAAGCGGGCGCGATGGCCGACTGGATCGCTGCGGCGACGTCGTACTCGACCAACAACCGGCAGATGATTCCCTTCTACATCTTCTATTCGATGTTCGGCTTCCAGCGCATCGGCGATCTCGCCTGGCTGGCCGGCGACATGCAGGCGCGCGGCTTCCTGCTCGGCGGCACCGCCGGCCGCACGACCCTGAACGGCGAGGGCCTGCAGCACCAGGACGGCCACTCGCACATCCTGTCGAGCACGATCCCGAACTGCGTCAGCTACGACCCCACCTTCGCCCACGAGGTGGCGGTGATCCTCCAGCACGGACTGAAGCGGATGATCGAGAACCAGGAAAACGTCTGGTACTACGTCACGCTGATGAACGAGAACTACCCGCAGCCGGGCCTGAAAAAGGGCCAGGAGGCGGGAATTCTCAGGGGCATGTACCGGCTGCGCGAAGGTCCGGCCGGCAGCGGCATGGGCGCCAGCATCCCGCGCGTGCAGCTGCTCGGCAGCGGCACCATCCTGCGCGAGGCGATCGCCGCCGCCGAGATTCTGGAGCGCGACTGGGGCGTGTCCGGCGACGTCTGGAGCGTCACCAGCTTCACCGAGCTGCGCCGCGACGGCATGGAGGCGGAGCGCTGGAACCTGCTGCACCCGGCCGAGAAGCCGCGCAAGGCCTTCGTGACCGAGCAGCTCGAACGCACCGCCGGGCCGATCGTCGCCTCGACCGACTACATGCGGCTGTTCGCCGACCAGATCCGCGCCTGGGTGCCCAAGGGCCGTGACTATCGCGTGCTCGGCACCGACGGCTTCGGCCGCTCCGACACCCGCGCCAAGCTGCGCGAGTTCTTCGAGGTCGACCGCCACTTCATCGTGCTGGCCAGCCTCAAGGCGCTGGCCGAGGAGGGTCTGGTGCCGGCGGCGAAGCTGCTCGAAGCGATGAAGAAGTACGGCATCGACGCCAACAAGGCGAATCCGATGACGGCCTGATCGTCATCGACAACAAGAACAGCGCGGAGACAACATGGCCCAGATCGAGATCAAGGTGCCCGACATCGGCGACTTCAAGGACGTCGAGGTCATCGAGGTGCTG
>CAYLZU010000261.1:4736-5060 GCA_964388005.1 uncultured Burkholderiaceae bacterium | reverse complement strand
CATGCTCAGTGCGCGTCGGCGCTGCCTGCGGCGGGCGTATCGGTAGCGCGTGCCAGGCTTGCCCACGCTGCGACGTGCCGAGCCTGCTCCGACGCTCGACGCATTGTTCTGGTCCTCGCGCGCGCCGAGGCGCGCGCTGCGTCGGCTTGGCGCTGTGCAAAGAGCAGGACTCCAATCGACGGCGGCTCGCCGCGCTTGGAGATCAATTTGCGATAGTCCCGATCGAACGTGATCAACCACGGGCCGGCTTCGCGCACCACCGCCACCACGGTGCGATCGGAGATGGCGCGATGCGCCTCGCTGGCCGCGAGTACATCGCATCCG
>CAYLZU010000261.1:0-4726 GCA_964388005.1 uncultured Burkholderiaceae bacterium | reverse complement strand
GGCCGATCACACTGCATGTCGCCTTCGAGTGCGCAGCGGACTCAACCAGGAAATGCGGCCGCCGGGTGTGGGCGCTGTCGCAGAGACTGGAGTCCGCTGGCGCTGGCTGCCTTGTTTGCAGAT
Source organism: uncultured Burkholderiaceae bacterium (assembly GCA_964388005.1). Taxonomy (GTDB): domain Bacteria; phylum Pseudomonadota; class Gammaproteobacteria; order Burkholderiales; family Burkholderiaceae_F; genus JADJWR01. The sequence goes on along the minus strand of CAYLZU010000261.1, from coordinate 4,603 downwards.
CGGCTCGCCATAGTCCCGATCAGTGGTGCTCAACCACGGGTCGGCCTCGTTCGCAAGCGCTTCCACTGTGCGATCGGAGATGGCGCGATGCGCCTCGCTGGCCGCGAGTACATCGCATCCGTTGCCCGCAGCGCGATCACCGTGCCGGCCGGCCCGGCGGCCCGCAGCGCGGGCAGCGTCGGGCGGTCCGAGGCCACGCGGCTACTCGGAAAGACTGCCCTTGGGCTGGGTAATCAGGGAACGCCCATCACGCATGAACTCCGCCGCAAAGCTCAGCGCCGCCAGCACGTCGTCGCGCGAGATCTGCGGGTAGTTCGCGAGGAGTTCGTCGATGCTCACGCCGCTGCCGAGCCAGGCGAGGATCAGTTCCACCGAGATGCGCGTGCCCTTGATCCTGGGCTTGCCGGCCAGGATGTCGGGATCCATCGCAATGCGATCGCGCCAATCGCTCATTCTCAGCACCTCCGCGTCAGTCTCACCCCGCGCGCAAACGGCAAACTCTCGGTCGCGGCGAACGCCCGTACGTCGCACAACGCGGACTATGCGCTAAAGGCGCGTGCCGGCACCCTGCAGGGCTCGCCCACGTTCTTCGGATGGGAAGGGTCGCCGGGGCGGCGCGGTCGGCCACCGTGCGCCGGCGATCGTTGCCGTCACGCGATGACCGCCCACCCTGCGAACCCCGGCGCGTCGAGCCCGTCGAATTCCCGCGCGGCAGGCAGACACTCCCGACGCGGTCGCGCCCCCGCCAGCCTTCCGCCCCGCCGCGCCCGCGTCGGTCGCCCGCCCATTGGCGCCGGCGTCGCCCGGCGATAGCCTTGCGCGCATGCACTGGCGGCGCCTCGACACCACCGCGATCGACATCGATGCCGATGTCGCGCCGGCGATCGCGCATGCCGCGGCCGAGGCGCTGGCCTCGCACGCGGTGCCGCTGGTGGCCAGGCGCGACGGCCGCATCGAGCCGCTGGCGAGCGGCGTGTTCTACCGCGCCGGCGAGCGGCTGTGGCTGGCGACCTGCCGCCACGTCTTCGACGACGGCGCCGCGGTCGGCGAGCTCGGCGTGGCGCTGCCGGCCGCCGGCCGCGTCTGCTGGCTGCGCGAGGCGCGGGCGCGGCTGCTGGCGCATCCGCGGAACGATCTGGCCGCGATCCTGATCGGCGACGGCGCCGCCGGGCGCGAGCTGCGCCGCGCCTGGCCGGCGATGCCGCTGGCGCAGTTCGACGACGCGCCGGCGCAGGCGCTGGTGCTGGCCGCGTATCCGTACGCGCAGATGCGCCGCATCGAGTCGGTGCTGCACGCGCGGCTGGTGGTGGTGTTCGCCCGCCCGTTGCCGTCGGCGAGCGACGTGCGGGCCAGCTACGCCCGCATCGCCCGCCGTGCCGACGGCGCTGCCGTGCATGCGCCGCCGCTCGACGGCGCCTCCGGCGCCACGCTGTGGGCGCTGCGCGCGGCCGACGGCGGCGGCTGCCTGCTGCAGCCCGCTGCCGTGCAGTTCGCCTTCAAGCACGATGCCTATATGCGCGGGGCGCCGTTCGCGGCGCTGCGAGAACTGCTGCTGGCGGCGCATTGAGCCGGCGCGGACCGCGCCGAGACCTCACTGGCCTGCCTTCTCGCTGACGCTCGAAGGGTTCGCGACTGGGACGGCTGCCCGCGCTCAGGCGTGCGCCCAGCGCGAGTAGCGCGGCAGCGATGCCTGCAGGAAGGTCATCTGGTCGGCGAGGATGCGCCGGTTGCTGAGGATGAAGCCCTCGTTGCGGCACACCGCGTAGGGCACGTACAGCAGCGGCATGTTGGCTTCCTCCGGCCGCCGGCTGCCCTTGCGGGTGTTGCACGAGCGGCAGGCGGTGACGACGTTGGTCCACTCGTGCCGGCCGCCGCGCGACACCGGCTGGATGTGCTCGACGGTCAGTTCGGACTCGGGGAACTGGTGGCCGCAGTAGCCGCAGATGTGGCGGTCGCGCGCGAACAGCCGGTGCTTGGTAAGGCCGACATGGGCATGTCCGAAGGGGATGCGATGCCGGCCGCGGATCATCACGATCGAGCTGGCGATGAACTCGGAGCGCCGCCCGGTGAGCTCCTGGGTGCCGCCGCTCCACGAGAACAGGCTCTCGCCGAGATCGGTGACCACCTTGCCGGAGGCGTAGTAGCGGGCGGCGCGCATCATCCCGGCCCAGCGCACGGGCTGACCGTGGGTATCGATGATCAGGATGCGAGGACCGGTTTCGCCTGCGTACATGCCGCAATAGTGCCACGCTGGCGCGTCGTTTGCATGACTGACGGCGCGGCCTGCCCGTGCGGCCCGACGCGCCCGCGGCGCGGAGGGCGGCCGGTCTCGCGCCCGGCCGGCACGCTCAGGCGCGGCGCCAGGTCGCGGCGGAGAAGTCGCTCTGGGTGCCGTCGTCGGCCACGACCCGCAGCCGTGGCGGCGACTCATCGCGGGCGATCGTCAATCGGCCGCTGATCCTGCCGTCGGTCGCGCGCACGATGTCGCCCTCGCGCAGTCCACCCTGCGCCAGTTCGCGCTGCAGCGCCAGCACGTCGCGCTCGTGGGCGATGCGGTCGAGCTTCTCCTGCAGCGACAGGGCGGGTGGGGGGGTGAGGCCGGAGGTCATCGGTGGGACGGAATGCGGAGGGCGGCGAAAGTCTCGCGCCGGGCAACGCGCGGCAACATCCGGAGTTGCACCGAAGCGTCCGCACTTGCGCTTTCGAGGCCACTGGCGTAGCCGGCCGCCCGCATGGCGGGCTAGCGGCTGCGTTCGCCGTTGCCGCCGAGGTAGCGCGGATCGGGACCGTTTTCGATCCGCCGCACGATGCCCTGGGGGTCGAAGTAGATCGCCATCTCGGAGTTCCAGATGCCGCTCTCCCGGTACGGATACATCCAGGCGGTCTGGCCCGTGAGCGGGTAGGTCTGCGTGATCCTCGGCCTTCCGAATTCGCGCAGGATGTCGGCCTCGGTGTCGGCGCCGATGCGCACGCGCGCGAAGTTCTCGGCCGTCTTGATCTGGGTCACCGACACGACGCGGCCGAAGGCGTCGAAGTCCACCGCCCACGCCTGCTGCTGGAAACCGCCGGCGGGATGGATCCAGCGCTCGCCGCCGCCGGCCAGGGGAAAGCGCACCGCGTTGGCGCCGACTCTGGCCTCGACCGCCCGGCGATCGGCACCGACGAGCGAGGCGTCGGGCGTGGCGCAGCCGGCGGCGAGCAGCATTGGCGCGATGGTCAGGGCGAGAATAGAGTTGCGCATGCTGTCGATGGGAGTGGCCGACCATGAAATGGTTCCGGAGAATACTGATCGGCGTGGTGACCGTGGTGCTGCTGTTTGCAGCGGTCGGGCTGGCGCTGCCGTCGAAGTTCCGCGTCGAGCGCGCGGTGACGATCAACGCGCCCGCCGACAGGGTCTATCCGCTGATCGCCGCTCCGGCCGAGTGGAAGCGCTGGTCGGTGTGGAACCAGCGCGACCCGAAGATGCGGATCGAGTATGCCGGGCCGGCTTCGGGCGCCGGCGCAAGCTGGTCCTGGCGCAGTGAAAGCGAAGGCAACGGCACGATGGCGTTCACCGACGCGGTGCCAGGCCAGAAGCTCGTCTACCAGCTTTCGTTCCCCGACTTCGGCATGCAGTCGACCGGGCGGATCACGATCGAGCCGGCCGGCGGCGGCGTGCGCGTGAGCTGGAGCAACGAGGGCGACATGGGGGCGAGCCCGGTGAACCGCTGGTTCGGGTTCTTCATGGATCGCCTCGTCGGGCCGGACTTCGAGGCCGGGCTGGCCAACCTGAAGCGGCTGGCCGAGCAGAGCTGAAGCGCGCCGGCGACGGACCCGATGCGGCCAGCCCGCCTGGCGCACCGGAGGGATGCGGCTGCGGGTCGATGCGGCCTTGTCCGCGCAGGCGGCGTCGCCGCGGGATCGGCCGTCAGTTCGCCTTGCGGATCGAGGTGATGATCAGGTCATCGCCCTTCTGTTCGACGGTGAACCTGACCTTGTCGCCCTCCTTCAGGTCGGCGGCCAGCGCCGGATCCTTCAGCTTGAACGACATCGTCATCGCGCCCATGTTCAGGCTCTTGATCTCGCCGTGGCGCATCAGCACCGTGCCGCGTGCCTTGTCGATGCGGCGCACTTCGCCATCGGCCGGCTCGGTCGTCGCCGCCGCGGCCGACGGCCTGGCCATGCCGTGGCCGGCGTGCTGGGCGAGCGCCGGCGCGGCGGCTCCGAGGGCAAGGGTGGCGGCGAGCAGCATTGACTTCATCTCGGGTTCTCCGGGTGACGGTTGAGGCGGGCCGATTCAGCGGCGGGGATCGTGTCTCATCGGTTTCCGTGCTCCGGCAAGTGGACACCGGTTCAGGTGAGTCGTTCCGGCGCGGGGGGTGGGCAGCCTGCGCATCGCCGCCGCGGCCTCACGCCATCGCGGCCGTCGACCGTGGCGCGGCGGCTCTGGCCACCCGCCGCTGCATCAGCAGCGCGTACAGCGCCGGGATCACGATCAGCGTCAGCAGGGTCGAGGTCACCAGCCCGCCGACCATCGGCGCGGCGATGCGGCGCATCATCTCCGAGCCGGTGCCGGTGGCCCACATGATCGGCAGCAGGGCGGCGATAGTGGCGACCACGGTCA
>CAYLZU010000260.1:0-5081 GCA_964388005.1 uncultured Burkholderiaceae bacterium | reverse complement strand
CTGAACCGGCCAAGATAGTTGTCGTCAACCGGTCAAGATAATTGTCGCCAACCACCAGCTGCGCGGCGAGCGGAAGCGTGCGGTGCGGCCCGGCGTGCGACGCCGCGCCGGGGGCGAGCAGCGCGCGCTCGGCATCGACCCGCGCCAGCGCCTCGCGCAGTTCGGCCGCATCGCCGCAAGCAGCCACCACGCGCGCAGTGAAGAGCGCCAGCAGGTAGCGGTGCCAGCCGCTCGGCGCGCCGCCGGCGTAGCCGTGATAGCGGGCGTTGGCTGCCTCCACCGCGGCGGGCGCGTCACCGCGCACGGCGGCGATCACGGCGGTCAGTGCCAGCAGGTGGGCATTCGCGGCACCGCTCTGGCCCGCCCAGGCGGCATCGTCGCGGGCGCTTGCCATCAGCGCCTGCGCCTCGCGGATCCGTCCGCGCCACAGCGCGCACCACGCCTGCGACAGCAGGCCGAGCGCACGCAGCGGCGTCGGTGCATCGCCGGCCACGCGCAGCAACTGCTCCGCGTGCCGCTCCAGCAGCGGTGTGATGCCGGGCAGCCCAGGCATGCGCAGCGGCGGCGTGGTCTGGAACCACAGTTCGAGGCGATCGACCCGCTGCAGCAGGTCAAGCATCTGCGCCAGCAGCGGTGCCACCGCGGCGTGGCGGCAGTCGTCGATCGCCAGCCAGATCTCGGCGTTCAGCACCAGGATGCGGGTGTCTTCGGCCAGCGGCCCGCCGCGCAGTGCTGCCACTTCGGCCGCGGCTTCGTCGAGCCGGCCCCAGGCCATCATCGCCATCGCCCGCTGCGCCCGGGCCAGCGTGCGGCGCTCGCCGTCGCCGCGCGCGGCGAAGCCCGCCGCCGCCTGCTCGAACTGCCCGAGCATGGCGTGGAAGTCCCACTGCGCCCAGTGCGCCAGCGCGCGCACGTAAGCCAGCCCTGGAGAACGGGCGCGCACCGGCGCCGGAAACTGGCCGATCAGGTGCAGCGCCTGCGCCGGCCCCGCAGTGACGATGAGCGTCGGCAGGTGCTCGAAGGCGAGCGCCTCGGCGGCGGCGGCGTCGCCCGCCTGCAGCAGCGCGCCGATGCGACGCACCGGATCGGGCTCGGTGTCGGCGGCGCGCCGGCGAAGCTGCGCCAGCCGCTGCGGATCGGACTGCGCCAACCGCGCCAGCAGCGCATCGCGGGCCAGGTCGTGCAGCCGCAGCGTGTATGCCGGCGCATCGAGCACGTCGACGCACAGGCCCAGGTGCTCCACTTCCGCCAGCCGCGCCGCCGCCTGCGCATCGCCGGTGACCGCGGCGCAGCGCTCGGCATCGAGTTCGGGCAGCACGCTGGTGGCAAGCAGGAACTCGGCCAGCGGCGCCGGCATCTGGCCCAGCACCTCGGTGACCAGGAACTCGAACAGCGGCCGCTCGCTCGCGCGCAGCGCCTGCGCCGCGCCGCCTCCCGCCTGCGCCGCGCCGACGGCGATGCGCAGCGCCGCCGGCCAGCCCTGCGTGCGGTCGAACAGGCGGTCGGCCAGCCGCTCGTCGAGCCCGGCATCAAGCGCCAGCCGGCGCGCCTCGTCGCGCGCGAACTGCAGTTGCAGGCGGCGGAACTCCGCCAGTTCGCCGGCGGCGCGCAAGCGCGCCAGCGCCAGCGGCGGATCGGTGCGTGAGGTCATCGCGATGGTCCAGCAGGCGCCGAGCCGCTCCAGCAGCAGATCGAGAAAACGGAAGAAGGCCGGATCGTCGACGCGGTGCAGGTCGTCGAAGGCGATCACGCCGTGGGTGATCTCGCAGGCGTCGAGCGTGTTGATGAGCTCCGCCGCCGCCTGGCGCTGATCCTCGGCGCCGCGGGAGGCTGCGGCGGCGAGCGCCTCGGGCGCCGTGCGCCACGGCGGGTCGTAGGGTTCCAGCGCCGCCAGCATGCACTCGAGCAGCCGCCCGAGATCGTCGCCGGCATCGGCTGCGATCCAGGCCGCGGCGCAGTCGGCAGGAAGGCGCGCCACCTCCTGCGCCAGCAGATACGTCTTGCCTTACCCGGCGGGGGCGGCGAGCAGGACGGCGCGGCGAGTGCGCAGCGCTTCGGCCAGCCGCGCCTGCAACGCGCCGCGCTCGACGAACGCAGCACGCAGCCGCGGCGGCTGGATCTTGGTGCGGGCGAAGGTCATGCGCGGTCGGGCGCCGGACGTTGAACCTGCGCCAGTATCGCTGAACGCCCTGTGGACGACCGCCCCTGGGCGGCGTCGCAAACGCGGTGGACTGGAGGCTGCCGCCTGGTCGTCACCTGCGTCGGGTCTGGGCGGCTGTCTCCAAGTGCCGGTAACCTCTCTCTCGCATGCACAGCGCCGCTGCGGCTGATTTTCCGGCCCCGCAGCAACCGGTGGCGTCTCATGCTCGCTGGAGAGAGGACGATGCGTCGTGGGTCGATTGCGCCAGGGACCAAGGCGGTCGTCGCGCAGGATCGGCTCCGCACCTGAAGGCTCAACGCGAGGTGCTGCTTGTCAGGCTGCACAGGTCCGCGCCGCGTTCACGGTGTCCGCACCGCCCTCGAGCAGCGGGTGGCGGAACTCGAGCGCCAGCTCGAGCAGGCGAGGGAACAGCAGGCGACGACGGCCGATGTGCTGAGGATCATCAGCCGATCCGGCGTCGAGCTGCACACCGTGCTCGACACGCTTGTCGAATCGGCCGCCCGGCTGTGCCAGGCCGACATGGCGCAGATCCTGCGGGCGAAGGACGGCGGCTACTACTGCGCCGCCAGCTGGGGTTTTTCCGCCGACTACGTCGACTACGTCAAGACCGTCACGTTTCCCCCGGGACGACAGAGCGTCGTCGGGCGCATCCAGCTCGCCGGCGGGTCTGTTCAGATTGCCGACGTCCTTGCCGATCCGGAATACAGCCTGCGCGAGGCGCAGCGGCTCGGCGGCTTCAGAACGCATCTGGGCGTGCCGATGCTGCGGGAAGGCACGCTGATCGGGGTTGTGCTCGTCAGCCGGCGCACGGTTCAGCCCTTCGACGAGCGGCAGATCGCGCTCGTCGGCACGTTCGCCGATCAGGCGTTGATTGCGATCGAGAACGCGCGGCTGCTCGACGAGATGCAGGAGAAGAGCCGTCAGTTCGAACTGGCGCACCTGGCGAAGTCGCGGCTGCTCGCCGCCGCCAGCCACGACCTGCGGCAGCCGTTGCATGCGCTGAACCTGTTCGTCGCCAGGCTGCGCGATGAGCCGGATGCTGCGGAGCGCGGGCGCCTGATGGGCAAGGTCGAGTCGGCCGTCGACTCGATGAACGAACTGTTCGACGCCCTGCTCGACATGTCCCGCCTGGACGCCGGCGCGCTCGAGCCGAGCTTCTCGAGCTTCCCGCTGCAGCGCCTGCTGCAGCGGATCGAAGCGACGTTTGCGGTCGCCGCGCGCGAGCGCGGACTGCGTCTGCGAGTCGCGCCGACAGGCGCGTGGGTGCGAAGCGACTTCATTCTGCTCGAGCGCATCCTGTTCAACCTCGTCGCCAACGCCGTGCGGTACACGACTCGCGGCTCGGTGGCAGTCGGCTGCCGTCGGCGCCGTGGCATGGCTCGCATCGACGTGCTCGACAGCGGTCCGGGGATCCCTCCGGAACTGCACGGCGACATCTTCTGCGAGTTCTACCAGGTACCCGGCCGACAGGCCGATCGATCCGGACTGGGACTGGGCCTGTCCATCGTCGATCGCCTTTGCCGACTGCTGGGCCACGCCATCGAACTGGATTCGCAGGCCGGTCAGGGCTCGCGCTTCTCGGTCTTCGTGCCGCTTTCCGCGCCGGCGGAGGAGCGCGCCGGCGCCGAACTGCCCGCATCGACCGAGCGGGTCCACGGACGACTGGTCATCGTCGTCGACGACGACCAGCTCGTCCTCGAGGGCATGCGCGAACTGTTGGGAAGCTGGGGCTGGGACGTCGCGACCTGTGCGTCGTCCGAGCAGGGACTGAAGATGCTCGGCAACAGCGAGCGCCGTCCCGATCTGATCATTTCCGATTGCCGGCTGGCGGATGGCAAGTCAGGCATCGATGCCATCGAGCAGCTGCGGCGCGCCTGCAAGGCGCCGATCCCGGCGTTGCTGATCAGCGGTGATACCGGACCTGAACAACGGCGCGAAGCCAAGGCGGCCGGGTACCTCCTGCTGCGCAAGCCGGTGTCGCCGATGGCGCTGCGCACCACACTCGGACGAATCCTGCGGGCCGGCGAGCAGGGGCGCCCGGCGCCGCCGCCTGCGGGTCGCTGATCTAGCCGCCGCGCGGAGGAAACGCTGCCAGCGCCCGCATGGCCACGACGGCCTCGGTCCGGTTGCTGACCTTCAGTGCGCGCAGAATGGCCGAGACGTGAATCTTCACGGTCGACTCGGCGAGGCCGAGCGTCCGGCCGATCTGCTTGTTGCTCGTACCTTCCATCATCAGTGCGAGCACTTCGCCTTGCCGTTCAGTCAGCCGCAGTGCGGCGGCGCCGGGCTGCGGCGCCGGACCCGGCGGCGACGTTGCCACGGCATCGGGCACGGCGTGGAGTTCGAGGATTTCGGGCGGCACGTAGATTCCGCCGGCGAACACAAGGTTCAGTGCGCTGCACATGACTTCCCGCCGTGCCGACTTGGGAATGAAGCCGACCGCGCCGAGATCGAGGGCCTTCGACACCTTTTCCCGCGCATGGAATGCCGACAGGACGACCACCGGCAAGGTCGGCCAGCGCGCGCCGAGTTCCTGCAGGACGTCCAGTCCGTCGCGATCGGGAAGACCGAGATCCAGCAGCACCAGCTCGACGTCCCGGTGCTGATCGAGCTGCCGCAGCGCTGCACGGGAGTCCGGCGCCTCGAGAATCACCGTCGTCTCGCCCTTCAATCCATACAGCACGCCGCGCAGGGCGTCGCGGATCAGGACGTGGTCGTCGACGACGAGGATCTTCATGCGGCGTCATCTCGCCTGAAGAGGTCGTGCGCAGAATACTTCGGAACTAGTGCGGAAGTACGCCGTTCGCATTGCGGCGTTTTCGGTGAGGCCTTTGTCGGTCCGGCGCTTGCGCGATCGTGTGCAGCGCATGCTCGTCGGAGCACTAGTGCTTCGGTCGTATTCCCCGCGGAGAGCGCGGCT
>CAYLZU010000259.1:3852-5084 GCA_964388005.1 uncultured Burkholderiaceae bacterium | reverse complement strand
GATGGGCCTGATCGCGCCGGTCCTGGTCGGCCCGCGGGCGCGGATCGAGGCGGTGGCCCGCGACCACGGCATCGACATCGCCGGCCTGGAGATCGTCGATGCGCCGCACAGCCATGCGGCGGCCGACAAGGCGGTCGAACTGGTGCGCGAAGGCCGGGCCGAGGCGCTGATGAAGGGCAGCCTGCACACCGACGAACTGATGGGCGCGGTGGTCCGGCGCGACACCGGGCTGCGCACGGCGCGCCGGGTCAGCCACTGCTTCGTGATGGACGTGCCGAGCTACGAGCACACGCTGATCGTCACCGACGCGGCGGTCAACATCGCGCCGACCCTGGCGGAGAAGGTCGACATCGTCCAGAACGCGATCGACCTGGCGCACGCGCTGCGCTTTCCGGAAGTGCGGGTGGCGATCCTGTCGGCGATGGAGACGGTCAACCCGCAGGTGCCGTCGACGGTGGAGGCCGGCGCGCTGTGCAAGATGGCCGACCGCGGCCAGATCACCGGGGCCATCCTCGACGGGCCGCTGGCGCTCGACAACGCGATCAACCTCGAGTCGGTGGCGATCAAGAAGATCGACTCGCCGGTGGCTGGCCGCGCCAACGTGCTGGTGGTTCCCGACCTGGAAGCCGGCAACATGCTGGCCAAGAGCCTGTCGTTCCTCGCCGGGGCCGATGCCGCCGGCATCGTGCTCGGGGCGAAGGTGCCGATCATCCTGACCAGCCGCGCCGACTCGGTGATGGCGCGGCTCGCCTCCTGCGCCGTTGCGGTGATGGTTGCCGCCGCGCGGCGCGAAGCAACCGGCAAGGCGGTAGCCTGATGCCGGAGATCATGGCCCGACTCCACCGCCCGGCACGCGCACGGGCGGATCAACCGGCAGCGAAGGGGAAACCAGAGTGAAGATCGAAGTCCCGCGCCCGGCGCTCAAGGGCAGCAAGGCGCTGGTGGTCGGCGTCGCCAACGAGCATTCGATCGCCTACGGCTGCGCCCGGGCGTTCCACGAGCTGGGCGCCGAACTGGCCATCACCTACCTGAACGAGAAGGCACGGCCCCACGTCGAGCCGCTTGCCCGGGCGCTGGAGGCGCCGCTCGTCCTGCCGCTCGACGTCAGCGTCGACGGCGAACTCGAAGCGGTGTTCGAGGCGATCGGCCGGCAGTGGGGCCGGCTCGACATCCTCGTGCACTCGATCGCCTTCGCGCCGAAGGAGGACCTGCAGGGTGGCCTGCTCAACTGC
>CAYLZU010000259.1:0-3842 GCA_964388005.1 uncultured Burkholderiaceae bacterium | reverse complement strand
GAGGGCTTCGCCAAGGCGATGGACGTGTCGTGCCACTCGTTCGTGCGCATGGCGCGCCTGGCCGCGCCGCTGATGACCGGCGGTGGGACGATGTTCGCGATGAGCTACTACGGCGCCAACAAGGTGATCCCGACCTACAGCGTCATGGGGCCGGTGAAGGCGGCGCTGGAATCGAGCTGCCGCTACCTGGCCTATGAACTGGGCGGCAAGGGCATCCGCGTGCACGCGATCTCGCCCGGCCCGCTGAAGACTCGCGCCGCCTCGGGCCTGAAGGACTTCGACCTGCTGCTCACCGAAGCGGCGCAGCGGGCGCCGCTCGGCGAACTGGTCGACATCATGGACGTCGGCTTCACTTGCGCGTACCTTGCGACACCTTATGCGCGGCGGTTGTCCGGCGAAACCCTGTACGTCGATGGCGGCGTCAACATCATGGCGTGAGGGCGCCGATGTCCGCGTCCGGCGATGGGTGCGCCGGCGGGAAGAACAGCGCGACCTGACCCGAATCGCAGCGACAACAGAGAGGACAGCGCAGTGGATAGGCTTCCGATTCCCGACCCGGCGCCGGGCAGCGCTCCCGCGGGGCGCGAAGCGCCTGCCGGCAGGCGGGCAGGCGGTTCCGCGGCTGCCGCAGCGGCGCTCGCGCTCGGCGCGCTCTTCTTCGCGCCGAGCGCGCATGCCTCGTTCCTGCCGCCGGAATTGATGGACAAGGCGGCGTTCGCGCTCGCCTGGTTCATCCTGGTCGCGGTGCCGATCGCCGGCATCGTGCTGTTCTGGATGGTGCACGTGCTGCCGGAGAAGATCGCCCACAGGCGGCACCATCCGCAGACCGACGCCATCAAGACGCTGTGCCTGCTGTCGCTTGTGTTCGGCGGCCTGCTGTGGCCGCTGGCGTGGCTGTGGGCGTACGTCAAGCCGGTGACCTACAAGCTGGCCTACGGCACGGAAAAACACGACGACTACTTCCACCACATGGGCGAGAAGGCGCTGGCCGGGCAACTGGATCAGTTCGAACTCGCTCATCTGCGCGAGGAGCTCGACGCGATGGCGGAAAGGGGCTCGCTGTCGGCAGAGCTGAAGAAGCTGCGCCGAGACCTGGCCACGGCAAGAGCTGCTCCGGCCGCGCCGGCCGCGCCGCCGACGGCGCCAGCCGCGGCGAAGGCAGGGAGCGCCTGATGGAAGCACTGCTGCTCGGCATCTATGCCTTCTTCGTCTGGCTCATCTTCATCAAGTTCAAGTGGCTGCCCTGGAATACCGTCTCGCAGGTCACGGTCGTCATCATCCCGATCGTCGCCCTGACGGCGCTGATCCTGACGCTGAACGTGGTCGCGCCGTCATCAGCCGACGTGCGCGTGATCAAGTACGTGGTGCAGGTGATCCCGCAGGTGCGCGGCCGGGTGCTCGAGGTGCCGGTCGAGCCCAACCGGCTGGTGAAGAAGGGCGAGCTGCTGTTCCGCATCGACCCGGCCCAGTACCAGATCGAACTCGCCGCCGCCAGGGCCAAGCTGGCGGCGGATGAAGCCAAGCTGGCGCAGGCCAGCGCGGCGCTGGTCGATGCGACCGCCGGCGCGCGGCAGTTGCAGGAGCAGTTGAAGTCCGCCAGCGGCCAGGTCGCGGCGCTGCGGCCGAAGCTCGATCTGGCGCGGCTGCGGGTCAAGCAGAACCGCGAGCTGGTGGCCACCGGCGCCGGCGACCGCTTTGCGCTCGAGCAGGCCGAGGCCAACCTGACCGAGCTCGAAGGCCAGCTGGCGACCGCGGTGGCCAACGAGGCGCAGGTGACGCAGAAGCTGTCGGGGCAGGTCAACGGCGAGCAGGCATCGGTCGCCGCGGCACGGGCGCAGCTGGCCACCGCCAAGGCGCAGGTGGACATGAGCCGGGCCGACGTCGCCAACGCGCAGTGGAACCTCGACCAGACCGCCGTCTACGCGCCGGCCAACGGCTACGCCGTCAACGTGCAGCTGCGGCCAGGTTCCTACGTGACCGCGTTTCCGGTGGCGCCGGCGATGAGCTTCGTCGAGGAGGAATACCAGGTCATCGCCTTTTACGCGCAGAACGAGCTCACCCTGGTCGAGCCCGGCAATCACGCCGAGTTCGCGCTCAACACGCTCCCCGGCCGCATCATCCAGGCCAGGGTCGATTCGATCGTCTGGGCGCAGGGCCAGGGGCAGGTCGTGCAGTCGGGCCAGCTGCCGACCACCGGCGCGATCCCGATCGTGCCCGGCCGGTTCCCGGTGAAGCTCGACGTCGAGCCGCGCGATAAGGACCTGTTCCTCGCCGCCGGCGCCGTGGGTCAAGGCGCGATCTACACCGAGTCGGCGCACGCGATCCACATCCTGCGGATGGTGCTGCTGCGCATCGGCACGATCACCAACTACCTCGTGCTGAAGCTGCACTGATGCGCGCGCTTGCCCCACTCGTTGCGGCGACCGTGGCGGCGGCCATGGTCACCACCTTCGCCGGCTGCGCGCTGACGGCGCCGCCGCCGCGCCAGGACGTGGCGGCGCAGGCGCTGCCCAACGTCCGCATCATGGAAAGCTGGTCGGCGGCATCGGCCTCGCCGGGTGCGGTGGCCGACCGCTGGCTGGCGGGCTTCAACGACGCCCAGCTCGACGCGCTGGTGGCCGAGGCGCTGGCCTTCAACGCCGACCTGCGCATCGCCGCGGCGCGGGTCGAGCAGGCGGCGGCCTACGTCAAGCTTTCGGGCGCGACGCTGTACCCGCAGGTCAACCTGGTTGCCAAGGGCTCGCTCGGCGCCGATTCGAGCGGCGTGCAGGGCACCGGCGTCTTCATCAACTGGGAGCTCGACCTCTGGGGCCGCATCCGCGCCGGCCAGGCGGCGGCGCAGGACCAGTATGTCTCGGCGGCGCTCGACGCCGAGTTCGCCCGGCAGTCGATCGCGGCGCTGGTGGCGAAAGGCTGGTTCCTGGCCACCGAAGCGCGGCTTCAGAAGGGCATCGCCGGAGACATGGTGGCGGCGGCCGAGCGCCAGCTCGGCCTGGCGCAGGACCGACTGCGCGTGGGCGTGGGCAACGACTACGACGTCACGCTGGCGCGGGCGAGCCTCGCCACCTACCGCGACAGCGTGCAGAGCCTGGACCTCGCCGAGCAACAGGCGCTGCGCGCGCTCGAACTTCTGGCCGGCCGCTACCCGGCGGCGGCGGTCACCGTGCCGGCGCAACTGGCACCGATGCCCGGCCCGGTGCCGGCAGGCATGCCTTCTGAACTGCTCGAACGGCGGCCGGACGTGGTCGCCGCCGAGCGGCGCGTTGCCGCCGCCTTCTTCCGCGTCGAGGAGGCCAAGGCCGCCAAGCTGCCGCGCGTCTCTCTCACCGCGGCGGTGAACTCGATCTCCAGCGATGTGTTCGTGCTCAAGGACCGCAACAACCCGGTGTGGAGCGTCGGCGCCGGGCTGGTGGCGCCGCTGTTCCTCGGCGGCCAGTTGCAGGCGCAGCAGGACCTCCGCACGGCGGAGCAGAAGCAGGCGGTCGCCGAGTACGGCCGCATCGGCGCCAACGCCTTCGGCGAGGTCGAAAACGCGCTGTCGGCGGAGTTCAATCTCGACCGCCGCGAGGCGATCCTGATGCAGGCGGTGGCCGAGAACGCCCGCGCGCTGGAGCTGGCCAACATCCGCTACCAGGTCGGCGCCGGCGACCTGCGCGCGGTGCAGCAGCAGTTGCTCGCGCTCGCCGCGTCCCGCACCGTGCTGCTGCGCGTGCAGAGCGAGCGGCGGGTGCAGCGGGTCAACCTGCACCTGGCGCTTGGCGGCAGCTTCGACGAACGGGCCGCCACGCCGCCGGTTCCTGACGCCGGCACGGCAATCCCGGCCACCGCGAAGTGAGCGCGCG
>CAYLZU010000258.1:0-5101 GCA_964388005.1 uncultured Burkholderiaceae bacterium | reverse complement strand
CCCGATTGGCGGCACCGCCGACGGCGCGGAGTCCGCGCACGGCTGCGGACCTGCCCGCCGTCCGGCAGCACGGGGCGCCGCTAGACTCCGCCGCCATGAGCTCGCACTGGATGCCCGCCCAGCCCGGCGACGCGATGGCGGACGTCGACACGCCGGCGCTGATCCTCGACCTCGACCGCTTCGACGCCAACCTGTGGCGGATGATGTCGGCCGCGGCCAGCGCCGGCGTGCGCGTGCGGCCGCACGCCAAGTCGCACAAGTCGCTGCAGATCGCGCACCGGCAGATCGCCGCCGGGGCGGTGGGCGTGTGCTGCCAGAAGCTCGGCGAGGCCGAGGTGTTCCTGAGCGGCGGCATCCGCGACGTGCTGGTCACCAACGAGGTCGTCGGCACGCGCAAGATGCAGCGGCTGGCGGAACTGACGCGCATCTTCCGCGACGCGCGGGTCGGCATCTGCGTCGACGACATCGGCGTCGTGCGGCAGCTGTCGCTGATCTGCGCCGAGCAGGATGCCGAGCTCGACGTGTACGTCGAGCTCGATGTCGGCCAGAACCGCGCCGGGGTGGCGACGGCCGCCGACGCGGTCGAACTCGCGCGCGAGGTGATGCGCCACCCGCGCCTGACCCTGATGGGGCTGCAGGCCTATGCCGGCTCGGCGCAGCACCGCCGCGGCGTGCCCGAGCGGCGCGAGGCCGCCCGCCGCGCCGCCGAGCGGGCCGGGCAGGCACGGGCGGCGCTGCGCGAGGCCGGACTGCCGTGCGAGATCGTCACCGGCGGCGGCACCGGCACCTTCCTCTATGACGCCGGGAGCCGGGTCTACGACGAGATCCAGCCCGGCTCCTTCGTCTTCATGGACATCGACTACGCCCGCAACGAACCGGACCCCGACGTGCCGCGGTTCGATCACGCGCTGTTCCTGCTCGCCTCGGTGATGAGCATGCGCGGCGATCGCGCCACCCTCGATGCCGGGCTGAAGGCGTTCTCGACCGACTCCGGCCCGGCGCAGCCGACCTTCGG
This sequence comes from uncultured Burkholderiaceae bacterium, assembly GCA_964388005.1. GTDB lineage: Bacteria > Pseudomonadota > Gammaproteobacteria > Burkholderiales > Burkholderiaceae_F > JADJWR01. The sequence goes on along the minus strand of CAYLZU010000258.1, from coordinate 4,086 downwards.
CGGCTGGCACCTGCGCTCGATCAGCGACGAACACTCGATCCTCACCCGCATCGACGACAGCGGGCCCGAGATCCAGCTCGGCGCCAAGGCGCTGCTGCTGCCTGGCCACTGCGATCCGACCGTCAACCTGCACGACTGGATCGTCGCCGTGCGCCGTGGACGGGTCGAGGACGTCTGGCGCATCGACGCCCGCGGCGCGGTCTTCTGAGTAACCCCAGGGCCGGGCTGCGCCCAGCCCGCCCCCCGCGGGGGTCAAGGAAGCCCGGGGCGGCCCGGCGCTTCCTTGAGATCGTGGCGAAGCCGCGACGCGCCGCCTGCACGGCCGCCATTGCGCGCGGTCAAGGTCGCGCCGCATTGCCGCCTGTTCCGTCTGGCTGGGCGGTGTGGCAGGCGCTACGCTAGGCGCGTCGCCGCCAACGGAAGACCCGATGAACCTGGAGCCGTTCGAGGTCAGTCAACTGCCGAAACGCTCGCTGGCGCTGGTGCTCGCCGGCGGCCGCGGCAGCCGCCTTCACGAGCTGACCGACATCCGCTCCAAGCCGGCGGTCTACTTCGCCGGCAAGTTCCGCATCATCGACTTCACCCTGTCGAACTGCCTGAACTCCGGCCTGCGCCGCATCGGCGTGCTGACGCAATACAAGAGCCACAGCCTGCTGCGCCACCTGCAGCGCGGCTGGTCGTTCCTGAAGCCGGAGCTGAACGAGTGGGTCGACCTGCTGCCGGCGCAGCAGCGCATCGACGAGACCAGCTGGTACCAGGGCACCGCCGACGCCGTCTACCAGAACCTCGACATCATCCGCAGCGAAGGGCCCGACTTCATCGTCGTGCTGGCCGGCGACCACATCTACAAGATGGACTACGGCGCCATGCTGCGCTTCCACGTCGAGCACGACGCGCGCTGCACCGTGGCCTGCTTCGAAGTGCCCCTCGCCGAGGCGAGCGCCTTCGGCGTGATGGCGGTCGACGAGCAGCACCGGATCACCAGCTTCGTCGAAAAGCCGCCGCAGCCGCCGCCGATGCCCGGCCGCCCCGACCGCGCGCTGGCCAGCATGGGCATCTACATCTTCGACGCCGAGTACCTGTACCGCGAGCTGGCGCGCGATTCCGCCGATCCGCAGTCGGTGCACGACTTCGGCCGCAACCTGGTGCCGGCGGCGGTGGCGCAGGGTGTCGCCTTTGCGCAGCCGTTCGAGGACGCCTGCGTCCGAACGGACGCCGACGAGGCGCCGTACTGGCGCGACGTCGGCACCATCGACGCCTACTGGGAGGCGAACATCGACCTCACCGCCACCAAGCCGCTGCTGAACCTGTACGACCGCCGCTGGCCGATCTGGACCTACCAGGAACAGCTGCCGTCGGCGAAGTTCGTGCACAACCTCGACGACCGCCGCGGCATGGCGATCGAGTCCTGCGTCTCCGGCGGCTGCATCATCTCCGGCAGCCTGTTCCGGTCGCTGCTGTTCTCCAGCGTCCGGGTGCATTCCTGGTCGAGGGTCAACTGGTCGGTACTGCTGCCGCACGTGGAAGTCGGCCGCCGCGCGCGCCTGACCAAGGTTGTCGCCGACCGCGGCTGCCGCATTCCCGACGACCTGGTGATCGGCGAGGATCCCGAGCTCGACGCAAAGCGCTTCCGCCGCACACCCGGCGGCGTCACCCTCGTCACCCGCGAGATGCTTGCGAAGCTCTGAATGGCCTCGCGCCTGCGCGTGCTCGAGGTTGCGGCCGAGGTCTTCCCGTGGGTGAAGACGGGCGGGCTCGGCGATGTCATCGCCGCGCTGCCGCCGGCGCTCGCGCGCGCACAGGCGGACGTCAGGCTGCTGCTGCCCGGCTACCCGCCGCTGCGCGACGCGCTGCGCAAGCCCAGGGTCACGGCCCGGCTCGGCAGCGCGTTCGGTGCCGCGACGGTCGAGATCCACCGCGGCCAGCTGCCGGGCTTGGACCTGCCCGTCTACCTCGTCGATGCGCCGTATCTGTACGACCGTCCCGGCAATCCCTATCTCACGCCGGCGCGCGCCGACTGGCCCGACAACCCGCGCCGCTTCGGCCTGCTCGGCTGGGTCGCCGCCCACCTGGGCTGCGGCGATATCGAGCGCGACTGGCGCGCCGATGTCCTGCACGCGCACGACTGGCACGCCGGGCTCGCCTGTGCCCACCTGGCGCTGCATCCCGGACCGCGGCCGGCAACCGTGTTCACCGTGCACAACCTCGCCTTCGTCGGCGAGTTCGATCCGGTGCAGCTGCCGGAGCTGCAGCTGCCGCGGTCGACCTTCGCGCCCGAGGGGCTGGAGTTCCACGGCCGCGGCTCGTTCATGAAGGCGGGGCTGTACTACGCCGACCAGCTCTCCACCGTCAGCCCGACCTACGCGCGCGAGATCCAGACCTCCGCCTTCGGCTGCGGCTTCGAGGGCCTGCTGCAGCGGCGCGCGCCGGTGCTGGCGGGGATCCTGAACGGCGTCGACAACGCGGTGTGGAATCCGGCCACCGACCCGCACCTCGAGGCGCACTACGACGCCGCCGACCTCTCCGGCAAGGCGCGGGTCAAGGAGGCCCTGCAGCGCTCGCTCGGCCTGCGCGTCGACCCGCAGCGGCTGCTGGTCGGCGTGGTCACGCGGCTCGCCTACCAGAAGGGTGTCGACCTGCTGGTTCAGGCCATGCGCACGCTGGCCGCCGAAGGCGTGCAGCTGGCGCTGCTCGGCAGCGGCGATCCGCCGCTGGAGCGGCAGCTGACCCAGCTTGCCGCCGACCTGCCGGAGGCGGTGTCGATCAACTTCGGCTACGACGACGCGGCTTCGCACCGGATCATCGCCGGCGCCGATGTCGTCGCCGTGCCGTCGCGCTACGAGCCCTGCGGCCTGACGCAGCTCTACGGCCTGCGCTACGGTTCGCTGCCGGTGGTGCACGCGGTCGGCGGCCTGGCCGACACGGTGATCGACGCCAACGAGGCCAACCTCGTCGCCGACCGCGCCACCGGCTTCTCGTTCGTCAACGCCACCGAAGCGGCGCTGCACGCGACCCTGCACCGGGCGCAGCGGCTGTTCGCCGACACCGCCCGCTGGCAGCAGGTGATGCGCCGGGCGATGGCGCAGGACTTCTCGTGGGACGAGGCGGCGGCCCGCTACCTGGAGCTGTTCCGGCAGGTCATGTTGCGCCGGGCCGGCTGAGGCGGGCTATCCGCCGCGGCCGAACAACCGCCGCAGGAACGCCAGCAGCAGGCTGAAGAAGCCGATCCTCGCCGGCGGCGGAGGCGTCTGCCCTGCCGCCGCCTCCGCGGTCGGCGCCCGCGCCGCCAGCTGGGCGCCGAACGCCTCGAAGAACTTGTCGGCGGTGGCGCCGGCGGCGGCATCGATCAGCCGCGAGCCGACCTGCGCCAGCTTGCCGCCGATTTGGGCGTTGGCGACGTAGTCGAGCTTCGTCTGCCGCGCATCGATCTCGGCGAGCGTCACCCGCGCCTCGCCGCGGGCGAAGCCGGTCGGCCCGCCGGAGGCGTCGAACTTCATCGTGTAGGCGTTCGGCGGGTCGATGTCGGCCAGTGCCAGCTTGCCCTTGAACTTCGCCTTCACCGGGCCGACCGCGGCGGTCATCGCGATCTCGAACTGGTTCTCGCCGGTGGCGGTGATGCTCTCGCAGCCCGGCACGCAGTTCTTCAGCACCTCGGTGTCGTTCAGCAGCGCCCAGGCCGTGGCGCGATCGGCGGCAAGCAGCCGTTCCCCTTTCAGTTCCACTTCACGGTCTCCTTGCGGCCGGCGGCGAGCGTTGCCGCCAGCCGCTCCAGGCTGTCGATGTTGTGCACCGGCAGGAAGCTCGACACGTGCGCCAGCAGCGCCCGCACGCCGCGCGCCTTCGGTTCGAACGATTCATAGCGCAGCAGCGGATTGAGCCACACCAGCCGGCGGCACGACTTGGCGAGCCGCTCGGCCTCGCGACCAAGCTCGTCGATGTGCGCGTGCTCCAGCCCGTCGGTGACCAGCAGCACCGTCGGGCTGCCCGACAGCACCCGCCGCGCCCACTGGCGGTTGAACTCGCGCAGGCAGTCGGCGATGCGCGTGCCGCCGGACCAGTCGTCGACCGCGTGCACCACGTCGGCGA